>JAKSMZ010000077.1 GCA_024400355.1 Bacteroidales bacterium | reverse complement strand
AACGCCGACTGCGGCACCTCGACGTTGCCGATCTGACGCATTCTCTTCTTTCCTTCTTTCTGTTTCTCAAGCAGTTTGCGCTTACGCGAAATATCGCCGCCGTAACATTTTGCGGTGACGTCCTTCCTCACCTGACGCACTGTCTCGCGGGCAATGATCTTTGCGCCGATGGCCGCCTGAATCGCGATGTCGAACTGTTGTCTCGGAATCAACTCCTTGAGCTTCTCGCACATACGGCGTCCGAAAGAGTAGGCGTGGTCAACGTAAATCAACGTTGAAAGGGCATCGACGGTGTCGCCGTTGAGCATGATGTCGAGCTTCACGAGCTTCGACGGCTTGTAACCGCAGACGTGATAGTCGAACGAGGCGTAACCTCTTGATATTGACTTCAGTTTATCATAGAAGTCGAAAACGATCTCGCTCAGAGGCATCTCGAAGGTGAGTTCCACGCGGTCGGTCGTGAGATAGACCTGATTCTTCAATATGCCGCGGCGTTCGATGCAGAGCGTCATGATTGAGCCGACGTATTCGTTTTGAGATATGATTTGAGCCAGGATATACGGCTCGTCGATATGGTCGAGTTTCGTGGTCTCTGGCATCCCGCTCGGGTTGTGGACATCAACGATGCTGCCGTCGGTGAGGTAAGCCTTGAACGAAACGTTCGGCACTGTGGTGATCACGTCCATGTTGAACTCGCGGTCGAGGCGTTCCTGGATAATCTCCATGTGAAGCAGCCCGAGGAATCCACAGCGGAATCCGAAGCCGAGTGCCATAGATGACTCCGGCTCCCAAACCAACGACGCGTCGTTGAGCTGTAGTTTCTCCAAAGAACTTCTAAGCTCTTCATAGTCATCGGCATCGACGGGATAAACGCCCGCGAATACCATGGGCTTCACGTTCTCGAAACCGGCAATCGGCTTGTCGCACGGGTCCGCGACCGTCGTGATGGTGTCGCCGACCTTCACTTCTTTTGATGTCTTGATACCGGAAATGATATAGCCCACGTTGCCGGCAGAAAGCTCCGGCTGCGCCACCTGTTTCATCTGAAGCACCCCGATCTCATCGGCGTTGTACTCTTTCTCGGTCGCGAAAAACTTCACCAGTTCATTGGTGTGAATCGTGCCGTTCATTATTCTGAAATAGGCGATAATGCCTCTGTATGAATTGAATACGGAGTCGAAGATGAGTGCCTGGAGCGGCGCTTTGGGGTCGCCTTTTGGCGCCGGAATGCGTTTCACTATGGCTTCGAGGATCTCCGGCACGCCGAATCCAGTGCGGGCCGAGCAACGCAAGATGTCTTCCTTGTCGCAGCCGATCAAGTCGATGATCTGATCCTCGACTTTCTCCGGGTTCGCGCTGTCCATGTCAATTTTATTTATGACAGGAATCACCTCGAGGTTGTGGTCGATGGCCATGTAAAGGTTGCTGATGGTCTGTGCCTGAATGCCTTGTGAAGCGTCAACGACCAACAAGGCGCCTTCGCACGCGGCAATTGAACGTGACACCTCATAGCTGAAGTCAACGTGTCCGGGGGTGTCAATAAGATTTAATGTGTAAACCTCTCCTCCGTGCTCGTATTTCATCTGGATGGCGTGGCTCTTGATGGTTATGCCGCGCTCGCGCTCCAAATCCATGTCATCTAAAACCTGATCAACTAACTCTTTCTTTGTCAAAGTGTTAGTTATTTCAATCAATCTGTCCGCCAAGGTGCTTTTGCCGTGGTCGATGTGTGCTATTATGCAGAAATTTCTGATATTTTTCATGCCGCAAAATTAAAAAAAATTATTATAGCTGTAATGTTATTTGAATTGAAAATAATTTCTAACTTTGCAAAATATTTGAGGGAAGGAATTTACGGTTTTCGTGAAGTGTGGGTTTTGTTTAAAAAAGACGCTTGTTCTTGAATTTAATCACATCAAATTAATAATAACATGGCAAAGAAAATTAGAATTGGAATTAACGGTTTGGGACGTATCGGCCGGTTGGTACTGAGAGCGGCTCAAAAACGGGACGACATTGAGATTGTTTACATGAACGGCACTTGCCCGGTTGATTATCAGGCATATATGCTGAAGTATGACACGATGCATGGTCAGTTTGACGGCACTATTGATTTCAATCTCGAAAAAAGTACATTGATTATCAACGGTAAGGAAATCCCTACAAGCGTCAGCCGTGACCCAGTGGGACTGAAATGGGGCGAATATGGCGCGGATTATGTCATCGATTCGACAGGTAAATTCCTGACAGCCGAGGCGGTTCAGCCTCATCTCGAAAGTGGCGCAAAATATGTCATCATGGCCGGTCCTTCAAAGGACGACACTCCGATGTTCGTCTGCGGCGTCAACGACAAGACCTACGTCAAAGGCACGCGTGTCGTTTCAAACGCCTCTTGCACGACAAACTGCCTGGCACCTATCGCCAAGGTCATCAACGACAACTGGGGAATCGTCGAAGGTCTTATGACGACTGTGCATTCAACAACAGCGACACAGAAGCCTATTGACGGTCACTCACTTAAAGACTGGCGCGGCGGTCGTGCAGCAGCCGGCAACATCATCCCTTCATCGACAGGCGCTGCAAAGGCGGTCGGTAAAGTCATCCCGTCGCTGAACAAGAAACTCACCGGCATGTCATTGCGCGTCCCTACACTGGATGTCTCTGTCGTTGACCTCACCTGCAAACTCGCGAAACCTGCCACATACGAAGAGATCTGCGCGGCCATGAAAGCAGCTTCTGAAGGCGAAATGAAAGGCATCCTCGGCTACACCGAAGACGCTGTCGTCTCTTCAGACTTCCTCGGCGACACACGCACCTCTATCTTCGACGCAAAGGCCGGCATCGCACTCGACGAGACCTTCGTGAAAGTCATTTCATGGTACGATAACGAAATAGGTTATTCAAACAAACTCCTCGACCTCATCAGAACGATGGCCGAGATTAACGGAGATATTTAAAGACATTTGAAATTCATGAATTTGCAAAGCGTGAGACCGTTTCGCGCTTTGCATTTTTGTGGATTTTGTGAAAAAAACAATATTCTGCGACTTAAAACTTGATTATGAACACATTGCCTGACACATATTCCAATGAGGAAAAGATAGAGCTGGAACGTCAGTTTCAGGAGCTTCTGCGATGTTGGAAAACTCGCAAGGACGAACAAGATGTTGAAAAGGTGACTGAGGCTTATCTGCTTGCCGCGAATGCGCACAAAGACGCTCGACGGCGGTCGGGTGAGCCTTATATGTATCATCCGCTTGCGGTGGCGACAATCATAGCGGGCGAGATGGGCATGGGCAGGACATCGATAATCTGTGCCCTGCTGCACGACGTGGTCGAAGATACGGAATACGGCCTCGACTACATCCGTGAGAGATTCGGCAGCAAGGTCGCACAAATCGTTGACGGGGTGACGAAAATAACCGACGACGACGTTGATGACAACGTTAAGAGCCTTCAGGCGGAGACGTTCCGCAAAGTCATCATGAGCATGTCGGACGAGATACGCGTCATCCTGGTCAAACTCGCCGACCGACTGCACAACATGCGGACTCTCGGCTCAATGCCTCATGACAAACAGCTGAAAATAGCTTCAGAGACAACTCAAGTCTATGCACCTATAGCGTATCGTCTCGGCCTCTATAAGGTCAAGACCGAACTTGATGACCTCTGCCTCAAATACATCAACCCGCAGATTTTCAATTCTGTGAAGTCACAGCTCAACGCGATAAGAGAACGGAAAATCAATGAGTTGCAGGATTTTGTGGCTCCCGTGAAAGACTATCTGAAACAACGTGGCATCAAGGTGACTGCCATGGCGATTGAGCGTAACGTCAGCGCGGTGTGGGAGAGAATGGAGAAGTTCGGCATGTCCATAGAAGAGGTTTACGACGTTTATGTCGCGCGAATCATCATCGACTGCGAGCCTGAAGAGGAGAAGATGCGCTGCTGGGAGACCTTCGCGGCGTTCACCTCGTTCTATTACCCCGACTCGAAAAAGATGCGCGACTGGGTGTCGTTCCCGAAAACCAACGGCTATGAGTCGATTCACGCCGTCTTCATGAGCAAGGAAGGCAACTGGATTGAGACCCAAATCCGCACTGCACGCATGAACGAAATCGCCGAACACGGTTTCTCCGCCTATTGGAAATACCGTGACGCCGACACAAAGGTGGAAAGCGGTCTCGACCTCTGGATGAGCGTCGTCAAAAACCTTGTGAATCAGGAAGATGCAAAGAAAGCCTCTGCACTTGACTTTATCGATTACTTCAAACTCGATCTTTTCAACGACGAGATTTTTGTGTTCACCCCGAAAGGCGACAAGATGACGTTCCCCAAAGGCTCAACGGTATTGGACTTCGCCTATAATATTCACTCCGACATCGGTAACCATTGTGCCGGCGCGAATGTGAACAAGAAACTCGCAAGCCTCAACACTGAGCTGAAAATGGGCGACCAGATAGAGGTCATCACTTCGCAATACGTTGAGCCTCAAGAGGAATGGTTCGAATATCTCGCCACTTCAACAGCCAAGAGCCGACTCAAAGAAGGCCTGAAAGACTATCGCAGGACGTTCAAGGCGAAAGGTAAACCGATGCTCGAAGAAATGTTCCGCAAGGCGAAAGTCGAGTTCTCAAAACAAAACAGGAACAAGATGGTCGAGAAACTGCATCTCATGGGCCGCATCGACTTGTATTACTACGTGGCGTTGGGTAAGGTGGGATTGCAGGAGGTTGAAAACGTGTTCAGAAACAATGACAAAAAAGTCGATACGATATTGAAATACATCACGTTCGGACTTGTAAAACCGTCGTCCCAAAGGAAAAACGATGAAAGTACGAATGCAGGAAATGTCACCGATACGGGCTATATAGTGGCTCAATGCTGCAAGCCGATTCCTGGTGACGACGTCGTGGCGATAGGACTTCCGGGCGAACCAATCCATATACACCGCCCCGACTGCCCAGAAGCCATGAAACTGATGTCGCGTTTCGGCAAGAATATCGTCAAGGCAAGCTGGAAACTCGGTGATGACATCGCGTATCTGGCAACACTTAAACTTACGTGTATCAATAAGATAGGCCTCGGAGTGAGCATTTTCGATGTCATAAGCAAAGACGAGAAACTTGACATCAGGGAAATCAACATGAAAAGCGAAGGCTCGATGGTCATTGCGACAATTACATTGTCAGTGACAAATGTCCAAACGCTTAACAACCTCATCGACAAACTGAAAAAAATCGAGCTTGTCAACAAGGTTGAAAGAATAGTCAAAAATTAATAAAAACTCATGGCCGCCTGAATGAATTTTTTGTATCTTTGGCGGCGTTGAAAAGAAACGTATTGCTTTTGTAAGTCGTTATGAATGAAGTCGAAGAAAATATTCTCGAGAAAGTGAAAAACATCTTCACCGAGTATTTGCAGCGTCATGATTTCCGGAAGACTCCGGAGAGATTCATGATTCTGGAGGAAATATACAACATCGACAGCCATTTCGACATCGACTCGCTCTACACACAGATGAAAAACAAGAAGTTCCGTGTCAGCAAGGCGACTCTTTATAATACGATAGAACTTCTGATGGACTGCAATCTGGTAACGAAACACCAGTTCGGACAGAACCATGCGCAGTTTGAACGCTCATACAAATTCAAGCAACACGATCATTTCATTGATGTGGTGACGGGCGATGTTTTCGAATATTGCGACCCGCGAATCATGGAGATACAGAAGTCGGTGGAAGACATGTTCGACGTTGATATAGCCTATCATTCACTGACTTTTTATGGTACGAAGAAACGGCATAAGAGAAAGCGTATCAATTCGAAAGAGAAATTAAATCATTGAAAATTAAACTTTTAAAATATGGCAAAATTGGATTTGCTTCTTGGTTTGCAATGGGGAGACGAAGGTAAAGG
>JAKSMZ010000076.1 GCA_024400355.1 Bacteroidales bacterium | reverse complement strand
TGGTTTGTATCTTTCCCTTCAAAAACGATCACAATCTCTCCTTTCACCTCTTTTTTCGAAAAGTATTCAATCACCTCGGCGAGTGTGCCACGGGCGTTCTCCTCATAGATTTTTGTCAGTTCGCGGGCGACCGACACCCGACGGTCGGGACCGGCGGCTTCGGCGAGTTGTTCGAGTGTTTTCACAAGTCGGAACGGCGACTCGTAAAGTATTGTAGTATATTCGTTTTCAACGATTTGCTTAATCTTCGTCTGGCGGCCTTTTTTATGTGGCAGGAATCCTTCGAAGATGAAATGGTCGGCAGCGAGGCCGGAGTTGACGAGTGCCGGGACGAACGCCGTCGCGCCAGGGAGACACTCCACTGGCACACCGATGCGGAGGCATTCGCGCACGAGCATGAAACCTGGGTCGGAGATGGCCGGCGTGCCGGCATCAGTGACGAGAGCCATACGCTCACCATTGGCGATGCGCTGTGCGATACGCTCAACAACGACATGTTCGTTATTGAGGTGAAACGCCACCATCGGCTTGCTTATATCATAGTGTTTCAACAAGTTACCGCTTGTACGCGTGTCCTCGGCAAGAATCACATCGACCTCTTCGCGGAGGACGCGCAAGGCCCGCAAGGTGATGTCTTCAAGGTTGCCGATCGGCGTTGGAACCAGATACAGTTTCATCAGTTTTAAAGTTTAGGTTACAAGAATCGGCGTTCGACAAGCTCTTTGAGTTTCAGGTAAGCCTCCGACTCGACATCCCATTGGAACTCGACGCGCAGCTCACTCATGTAAACCAACGCTCCGCCGAGGGTGGGGAATTCGTTCAACTCATTGATAGCCTTGGTATAACGTTCCGATGAGCCTTTGAAGAGATCGTTAATCATCATAATTCTGTCGTTCAGCATTATGGCAGATTTTATGTCGGATACCGGCTGGCGCTGGAGATGTGCCGCGAGGCTGTTGTCTTCCGGAATATCTTCATGCAGGGGTTCTTCTGTCACTTCTTCCTGCACCTCTGCCTTTACCTGTATCCCAGTCTCTTCTTTTTCCTCCTCAACATCATCTGTTTTCAAATTCAATGGCTCCACGCTGAAAGTCACATCTTCCTCATCTTCCCAGTCTTCATCGTCAAGGTCGTCATCGTGTTTTTCCTCCGGCTCTCCGGCAACTTCATCGTGAGTTTCCGGAGTCTCTATTTCAAATTCAACGTCATTGCCGGCTGATTTCTCATCATCTTGTTCATAATTGACGTTATCAGTTTGACAATCAATAAGATATTCATAAAGCTCGCGTGTCCTGTCCATCAGGATGTCATAGTCAAACTGGCTCATCTCGCGGCCGTTTCTATAGAGAAAATCAACTTGAACCATCATTTTTCCAATCTGACGCCTCAAATTGAGTATGATATTTTCGTTATTTTTTTGTGTTTCCATAGCGATAATTTTTCTAATTTTGCGAACTGACAAAAATAGATTTTTTTTTAATACGACAGATATGTTTCTCGAAAAAGATTATCACAATAAGACGCAGGGTTGGATTGAGGTTGTCTGTGGCTCGATGTTTTCGGGCAAGACCGAAGAACTGATACGCCGTCTGAACCGCGCGCGCATCGCAAAACTGAAGGTTGAGATTTTCAAGCCAGGCATCGACACACGTTACAGCGAGGAAGATGTCGTCTCGCACAACGCCAACTCGGTCAATTCCATTCCTGTAGAGAACGCACAACAGATCTTGTTTTACGCCAACGATGTTGATGTCGTCGGCATTGACGAAGCGCAGTTTTTCGGCAGCGAACTCGTCGATGTCTGCCAACAGCTTGCCAATCAAGGTATTAGAGTCATTGTCGCTGGTCTTGACATGGATTTCCTCGGAAAGCCTTTCGGCCCGATGCCCAACCTCATGGCAATAGCCGAAGACGTGACGAAAGTCCACGCGATATGCATGAGATGCGGCAGCCTGGCACAATATTCGCACCGCACAATCGCAGGCGACAAGCTCGTGGTGCTCGGCGAGACCGAAAGCTACGAACCGCTTTGCAGAAGCTGCTACCTGAAGGCGATGACGGAGAAAAAGAGTGAAATTTAAAGTGTTATAAGCTAAGTTTGAACGTTGTGCCGGAAAGTTTCAGCCGGCACAAACTTTTTTTAGGCTTCCAACGTTATTAGCAAAGTAATGAGTAAATTCCATGATTATGAAAATCAATAAATTATTAATAGCAATTACCTTATTCCTCATGACAAATTGCACAAACGCACAATCGACATTTGACAGCCAATGGAAAGAATTTGATGAAAACATTTCAAAGCGGCTGCCAGAGTCGGCAGGGAAAATTCTTGACCAGATTGAAGCCTCGTCAGTCGCAGAGAAAAACGATGTCCAGCTGCTGAAAGTCATCGTCAAACGAAGCGAGATTTTCCGGCTCAGCAGCGAAAATGTCATCGACACAACCATAAATCATTGCACGGCTTATCTGCCCAAACTTTCCGATGTCCCGCAGGCAATATTGAAAATTGAAATTGCAAAGAAATATCGTGAATATTCGTATAAATTCAAGTACGATTCAGACGAAATTGAAGGTCAGTATTTGTCCGCACTCGAAAATGTCAAGGCGTTGAAAAAAACGTCCATGTCAAAATATAAAGCTCTTTTTGAAAATGAAAAAACCAAGTTTGACGTGGAACTTGAGCCGACCGCATACGACTACGTCGCGCATTGCATCCTTGATTTTTACGATGATGATCTGGATGAATATCTTGAAAAATATAATGCTTTATATGCTCAACTCATTGATTTTGACATTAATAAGAAACACGAAAAAGCTTCCATATACAACAGGGTAAATCAAATTGAACGTCTTGTTGAATATTACAGTGACAAAGAGCATAACACTTTGTATTTCAATGAATTGAATGATATTTTAAAAGGTCTTAAAGACGATGTGACCATTGCACGGATCAAGTCTTCGCAGGCAAACATCATGATGCGTGATGAGAATTACGCTGAAGCATTGAAATTGTGCGATGAAGTCATTGCAATGGATTCAATATCAGATGATTACGGTAAATGTACTGATTGCAGAAGAAGCATTTTGGACAGCTCCGTTTCCATTGAGATGCAGAATGTCCAGGTTCCCGGAAAGCCGATTCCCGCCGGATTTTCGTATAGAAACACAACAAATCCTTCGTACAGGATTTATAAAGTCGATGCCAAAGACATCGCCAATAACAGGAATTTAAGTCTGGAGAATATTCTTAAATTATTGACTCTCAAGGAAATAGTTACAGAAAAAACATTAGAGATTCCAGCCGAGACGGATTATAAAAAGCATTCGTCGCTCATTGCGCTTCCTGCTCTTGAAGTCGGCTCGTATATCATGCTGATGTCGGCAACTGACGACTTCGACAATGTTGACAAATTGATTTTCAATGTGTTCCAAGTCAGCAACCTCACATACGCCGTTCATAACTTCGACGGGAAGAATGAGATTTACACTTTGAACCGCGAGACGGGTTTGCCTGTCGGCGGCGTGAAAGCCGAGTTTTTCAAGGAAGAATATGACTACAAAAAAAGTGAATATGTCAAGAAGTCAAAGGGCAGCGTGACGACAGATGCCGATGGCTATGCCGTGATGCCTGAAGTCTCTTCTGGCTTCATAATCAATCTGTTTTCAGGCGATGACGTTTTGCTGTCGAATGATTTGATTTGGAACTATAATGCCAGACAAGGCAATTTCACAAATCATGTCAGTCTTTTCACCGACCGCCAGATTTACCGTCCGGGACAGACAGTGCAGTTCAAAGGTATATGCACCCGCGGAGACGGAAAGACAAATGAGCTGTTCGTCAATGAGAAAATCGAGGTCAATTTGGTTGATGCAAATTGGCAAACAGTTGAAAAACAATTGTTTGTGACAGATGAATTTGGTGCATTTTCGGGAAGTTTCGTCTTGCCTTCTGATGCGTTGAATGGAGATTTTCATATCACGACAAAAGACGGAAGCGTTTATTTCAAGGTTGAGGAATACAAGCGTCCGACTTTTGAAGTCACGTTCAACAGACCCGAAAAGGAATATTCAATCGGTGATAATGTGAGAGTTACGGGCAATGTCATGGCGTTTTCAGGTTTCGGGATCGACAATGCGAAATATGAATACAAAATCACGCGCCGGACGACTTTCCCGTTCAGATGCTGGTGGTGGATTTTCAGAAACATTGAAGACGAACAAATAGCTTCAGGCGAAGGCATGACCGATGCTGGCGGCTTGTTCAACATTGATTTTCAATTGATTCCAGACAACAGCGTTAAGGCTCGCGAGCTTCCGATGTTTACATATATAATTAATGTGAAGGTCACGGACGCGCAGGGCGAGACGCATGAAGACTCGTATTCAATCAATGCCTCGTACAACAAATTTAATATCACTCTCAAGGCAGATCCGAAACTCTCAAGTAATTCCGGAAACGTCTTGACATCCGATGACTTGAATGATTGCAAGATTGTCGTGTCGAACATCAGCGGAAATCCAGCAGCGGCAAATGTCAAGTGTAAGATTTATAAAGTCACTGACAATGAAAGATTTGCATACAATTTAGGAAGTTTCGACAGGCATCTTCTGAAAGATGAGGAGTTGAGAAATATCTTCCCGGAATTCGATTTTTACAACGACGGAAAACTTGACTTGAGAGACTGCGAGGTCGTTTATGAAAATGTCATGGAAGTCGATGGCGAGGCTGACTTGTTTAAGAAAAACGCAAAGCTGTCCGCCGGAAATTACGTTATCGAACTGAAATCCGTTGACGACACCTTGTCGGAATACTCTGAAAAATTCGTGTTTTATGAGCCGAAATCGGCGAAGATGCCTTTCAGGAATCTGTGCTGGTCGGCGATTGACAACGAGACCGCGCAGCCTGGCGATGAGGTTAACATGTATATCGGCTCGTCAGCCGGCAACGTGATGGCGGTTGTTTACGTCATGAACAATGAAAATATCCGTTACACGGAGCGTATCATGTTGAATGACAACGTGAAAAGAATTTCATTTAAAGTGAAGGAAGAAGACCGCGGAAATCTTGTCTTTGATGCTGTTTTTGTAAGATATAACCAGAAACAAGAGGTCAGCTACAATGTTGCGGTTCCGTTTGACAACATGAAACTCGACGTTGAACTCAATGCAGAGCGCACGAATCTCCTGCCCGGAACTGGAGAGACATGGAGCGTGAACATCCGTGACTATAAGAAAAATCCTGCTTTCGCGTCGTTGCTGGCCGGAATGTACGACTCTTCACTCGACGCAATCGTTCCGAGTTATTATGGAAACAGTTGGCGTTTTAACATGACTCCAACTTACAGAAAATCAAGTGGTTTCAAATTTGACGGCGGATTCGGCAGCAATCATGCGTCGTTGTATTCTTACTATTACAGTTTCTTCTTCAGTCCGGCTGCTTTGTACTCGGATGTGGCTCTCATTCAAACATTTAACAGACCGAGACGTAACATAATGTATAAAGCGTACAATAGTGCGCCAGCTGACGGAATGGTTTATGAAAGTGTGGCTGTCGAAGAGGAGATGGTTGAGACGGCTTCGGCTGCCGTTCAGGATAATGCAGATGGCGATGAAAATCATGTTGAAAAAGAAGACACGCCGGTAATGCCAATCCGCTCGAACTTCAACGAGACGGCGTTCTTCTACCCGAACCTCAAAACCAATGAAAACGGCGATGCGACGTTCACATTTACAATGCCTGACGCTTTGACGCGCTGGAAACTGAGAATGCTTGCCTACACAAAAGACCTGAAGGTCGGGACACTCGAAGAGACATTTGTCACCCAGAAACCCGTGATGATCATGGCCGACATGCCGCGGTTCTGCTACAATGAAGACACACTGTGGCTCGTCGCTAATGTGGTCAATCTTTCTGAAGAGACGATTTCGCCGGTCGCGATGTTGGAAGTTTTTGATGAGAGTGGAGTGTTGAGAGTTGAGAGTGAAGTTGTTCTTTCCGAAAAGGAAATCAAGATGAAAGAGATTCCGGCGGGAAGAAGCCAAAGCGTGAGGTGGAAAGTGGCGATGAAAAAAGACATAAGCCTGCTGACTTTCAGGTTCTCCGCCACCGCCGGC
>JAKSMZ010000075.1 GCA_024400355.1 Bacteroidales bacterium | reverse complement strand
GCGTCTCCAATCGCGATATGACCATTAATGCAAGAGACGCGATGAATCGCGTCTCTACGAGGGGCGGGATAACAGGTTGGGCCAACCCCATGTTGCACGAAAATTTAGGCGCGGTTATACGCGGTCTAAAGGCAAGGATTACAAAATTCGCTCACGAAAACGACATTCCTTTTGCATGGCAATCCCGTTTCTACGACCGCATTATCCGCAATCAGGAGGAATTGAACGCCACAGCGAAATATATCGAAGATAACCTGATAAAATGGACTGATGATGAAAATGATGACAAATAAACCTTTATTTTTGTAGCCGAAATAATTCATAAAACAAATAATAAATTATCTAATCATGAAAAGAAGAATTTTCCGTTTAGTCATGCCGTTGGCAGTGATAGCCTTGGCATTTGCAGGTTGCTGCAACGCGAATAAGAATGCCGAACAAACTCCTGTTCCTGAATCCGTTACAGATAAAATTCCTGAAATTCCTCAAGAAGTAATAAGCACGATTGATTTCAACAGTATGGAAGTTGACACCATGTCGGATTTCAAAGGTGGCGATGGCGAAATCTACATGAAAATGCTGGTGGATGGTAAAAACAAGTTCATGTATTGCGCCATTCCTTCAGGTTCTTCGGTCGGCAACCACACGCACGACACCGACATGGAAATCATTTATGTACTGCAAGGCGAAGCCTCCATCGTGTTCGACGGCGTGGAGCAAGTCTATACGAAAGGCATGGCGCACTATTGTCAGAAAGGTCACGGCCACAGCATCAGCAACAAGGGTGCGGAAGATCTGGTGACCTTCAATGTCGTTGCACCGCAGTAACTTGTGATGGGTGAATGGTTATTTTAAATCAATGTGCAATAAAAAAGTATGTGTTTTTGCACAAATAACTGCGGAAAAATATAATCTGCCACATTTTCCTGCACAAAAAAGTGTAAAACGAAGCCTGATTCCGCACAGAATTGCGTTCTCGTTCTTAAATGATTTTTTCGAAAATAATGTTTGCCCAAATCTTTCTTTAGCATTGAAAACTTTCTTATCTTTGCAGAAATTTTTTAAAACATAAAAATATGATTGGAACAATTATCTACATCATCGGTATCATCCTTGGTGTCAAGGCAGTTTTGGAAATCATCAAAGAACCTATCAGCACAACAGGAAAACTCATCGCCGCTCTCGTGGTGCTTCTCCTCAGCTGGGTCGGAATCGCAATCTATTACATTTTCATGAGAGGAAACCTCACGAAATGGTTCAAGTAGCATCGCCGAATGCTGAAAAAATTTTTCAAACATGACTTTATTGTGTTGATCATCAGACTGCTGCCTCTTTATGCAGTACTGATGGTCACACAAGTCGTTTTTTATTTTTACAACAAAGACATCCTTGGTGGAATAACAGGCCCGGAATTCGTAAGATTGCTGTGCGGAAGCCTGAGATTTGACACCTCTTCCATATTATACCTCAACTGCGTTTTCATAGTGTTGTCTGCAATACCATTCAAATTCAGATGGAAAGACTGGTATCAGAAAATGCTTTTTTGGATTTACACCGTCACTAACACATTGGGAATCATTGTGCTGAATCTCGCTGATGTGGTTTATTTCCGTTATGCCTTCAAAAGAATCACTCTTGAGGAGCTGCATTTTTTCAGAGAAGATGACAACAACGGAGAGCTGATCCTCGACTTCATGCTTGAGAATTGGTATCTTGTAATCGTTGGCCTCCTTCTCATTGCGTTCATCGTGTTTGCATACAGGAAGGTGCAGTTCAGAAAAAGCACAGAATCCAAGCCGGTGCTGTTTTATCCCGTAAATTCGCTGCTGTTTTGCCTCGCGGTGTATATCTGGGTCGGCGGGGTGAGAGGGAGCTTTGACTTTCGCGTGAGGCCATACACTGTTGCCAACGCCGTGCATTATACAAAGTCGGCAGCCCAGACTTCGCTGATTCTAAGTAATCCGTACTGCGTGATAAGAACGGCGAGAGTCAGCGATTTCAAGGTCTTGCGTTATTTTGAAGATGATGAGGCGGAGGCGCTTTTCTCGCCATATCATTATCCCGACAGCACTTACAACAGCTGTATCGGAAAGAAAAACGTCGTGCTTCTTGTACTTGAAGGCTTCAGCCGCGAACATTCGCAGTATCTCAAGCCGCATCTCAACAAGGACGGCGGCTACACCCCTTTCCTCGATTCGCTGATGCGGGAAGGCTATACTTTCCGCAACGCTTTCGCCAACGGCATGAAGTCTATCGAGGCACTCCCGTCGCTGATTTCGTCAATCCCCTCTTACAGGTCGTCGTTTTCGCTCCTGCCACAGGCGCTGGCCGATCTGGAAGGTATGCCGTATGTGCTCGGAAAAGAAGGCTATTCGTCGCATTTCTTCTGCGGCGCGCATGAAAACCAGATGGGCTTCGAGGACTATTGCAAACTCAACGGGATGGAGCATTTTTACGACAGGACACATTTCGA
This sequence comes from Bacteroidales bacterium, assembly GCA_024400355.1. Classification (GTDB taxonomy): domain Bacteria; phylum Bacteroidota; class Bacteroidia; order Bacteroidales; family F082; genus Limimorpha. Next base: position 3,725 of record JAKSMZ010000075.1, on the reverse strand, counting down.
GATGGAAGACGACGACCCGTCGATGGCAAACAGCTGGGGAATCTGGGACATGCCGTGGCTGCAATACATGGCTCGCCAACTCGATACCGTAAAGGCTCCTTTTTTCGCGACGGTGTTCACGCTGACATCTCATCATCCGTACATCCTGCCGGAAGAATATGAATATCTGTTGGGAAGAGGAACGACGCCGATGCATCACGGAGTGCTCTACACCGACCTCTCGATAAAGAAATTCTTCGAAACAGCTTCAAAGATGGACTGGTTCGAGAACACGCTCTTCGTGTTTACCGCCGACCACGTGTCACCTCAGATGGCACACGAGGAAACGATGACGACAAAAGGAAACACGGAAATTATACTTTTCATGTACACTCCCGATGGCTCGCTCAAAGGCAGCACGGATGAGGTCTTCCAACAGCTCGACATCATGCCTACAGTCCTCGGCCTGATTGGAAACCAACAGCCGTATTTCGCCTTCGGACGCGATGTCTTCAACGAGAAAGACAGATTCAAGATGGCGACAAACTGCGTCCATCAAGTATATCAGTGTATCACGGATTCGTACAGTCTCTATTCTGACGGGGAGAAAATACTTCATGTTTATGCAGCAAACGATACCTTGCAGAAAAACGACATCAAATGTGACACCAATCCGGAAATTCTTGATATTGAAAGACATTTCAAGGCGATATTGCAGTCTTATACGAAACATGTCCACGACAAGGATTATATTGTCCCCCGAAAATGATAGAAAAAAAAGAATTACGTGCCAGCATAAAGGCACTGAAAAAACAGCATACAAAAGAACAGCTCCTCGAACAGTCTGTTGCCATTTTGTCAAGACTTGAAAGCGATGATGACTTTAAGAAGGCACGCATAGTGATGATTTACAGTGCGTTGCCTGATGAGGTGCAGACTCAGGCATTTCTTGAAAAATGGCGTCACAAAAAGAAAATCATACTGCCGACAGTCGCCGGTGACGACATCATCCCTGTTGAACTCGCTGCCGACACGACTTTCGCGGTCGGCGATTTCAATATCTTGGAACCGCAAAACGAGCCATATACAGGCGGCTACGACTTGATTGTCGTCCCCGGTGTCGCTTTCGACCGCAACGGAAACCGCATCGGCAGGGGACGGGGTTATTACGACAGGTTCCTGTGCAAACATCTGAATGTCAGACGTATAGGCATCTGTTTCGACTTCCAGCTTGTTGATGAAGTCCCGACTGAATCGAACGACATCAAGATGGATAAGGTCATATCATTAAATTTTTAAAAAAATTGTTTGATTTTTGATTTATTAGGATTATTTTTGCACGTTTTTTAATTTGAGTATTATACTAACTAAAACATTAAAAAAATGAAACGTTTAGGTTTACTTTTAACAATTGTTTGCTTGCTTGGTATCTCAACAGCAAACGCACAGAGCACATTCGGTAAAGGTGATTGCGCAGCTAATCTTATGGTTGGTGTCGGCTCAGGTCTTCCTGTCTCAGGTTCAATGGAATGGCCTATCGCCAGCGGATTAATCAAAGGTAGGGCCAGTATCGGCCTCGGGCCATACGTCGGATTCAGAATCCCGTTGGGAACAAACCAGGTCGGCTGCCTCGATGTATCTGCAAGAGCAGCTTTCCACTACCAGTTCGTTGAAAAACTCGACACATACGTCGGTCTTGGCTTGGGCATGTGGGGAACATTTGATGGCAAATTCGGTGCCGGTCTTGGCGTCTCTGGCTATCTTGGCGCAAGATATTATTTCTGGGACCACATCGGACTTTGCACAGAATTAGGATATGGCATCTCATACTTCTCAATCGGTGCCTGCTTCAAACTCTAATAGATTATTGATAATTAAAAACTTTAAAGGCAGCGTCAGATTGTTGGCGCTGCTTTTTTATTGTATCGTTATCTTTCTTGAAATCTCATTGCCGTCTTCATCTACACATCTTAAAACATAACTCCCTGAGTTTGCGTCAATTGGCATCTGGTGCTCATTCACCGTCACTCCTAAAAAGGTGTCATTCAAAGTCCAGAAAATATGTTTCTTCGGGTTGCGGTGAGCTATCTCAAAGATTACCGACTGTCTCTCGCCCTTGATGTCGTGCGGTATGATCAGGCTTGCTGACTCTTCCGGGTAAATGAATGACATCACCGGTTCCTGCTTTCCGGCGTTACAGCCTGGCATCAGCGGCGGCAACGAGCGGTAGAGCGGGTCTTTCTTCCTGTAAAACCACTCCATCACCGGCGGTAATGAGAAAAATATCTCAAAGTTTTCATTATCAATGTCATAACAGTCGGCAAACACACGATATTGATGCGTCTTGTCAAGAAACACTTTCTTGTGATACGGACAGACACCCGTCATAATCTCTGTTTTCGGCATCCGCACAGTCTTTGTCTTTGTGCAATACTGCGACTTCGGCATTCCTGATTCCGCACAAACCTCAACCTCCATCCAGTCGAGATCGTGTCCGCATTCAAGGTTATTGTCCAAAATATCAACCACATCGAACAGCACCGGTGCCGCCACGCCGGTACCTGTCAGTCCTGGCCGTCCCTCGCCATCGGCGTTGCCGCACCACACCCCGATGACATAACGCCCGGTGATGCCGACCGCCCACGCGTCTTTGAAGCCGAAGCTCGTGCCGGTCTTCCACGCCACCTTGCGCGAAGAGGCGAAATAACGCCATCCCGACTGTCCGTCAGGACGGTTCAGACCGCGCATCGCATCGAAAGTCAGGGAAATGGCTTCCCTCGAAAACGGGATTCTTATCTTGCCGTTTATGCTGTCAACAGTTTCATTGTCATACAGTTTCGCGGCCATCGCGCCGTATGCGTTGACGATGTCGTAGAGCGATGACTCCGCACCGCCGAGTATCAGCGAGAAACCGTAATGGTCGGGGTTGAATACGATGCCCGAAAGACCGAGCCCCTTAAGGAGATTGTGGAACTTCGGCACACTGTATTGCTTGAGCAACTGCACAAACGGTGTGTTGAGCGACTTCTGCAGCGCGACATCAGCCGGCACCGCACCCATGAAATCGCCAGTATAGTTCTGCGGCGTGTAACCTGAAAGGTTTATCGGAATGTCAGGCAGAAGCATGGCCGGAAGCAACAGGCCTTCATCGAGGCAGACTGCGTAAAGAAACGGCTTCAGAATGCTTCCGGTCGAACGCTGCGCCCTGACCATGTCAACCATCGCGGCATCATTCGCCCCGAGATGATTGCCGACGTACGCAACGGCCTCTTGCTCTTGAAAATCAATGATGTAAATGCCGATGTTCTCAATCCCGTTGGCGGTGTTGATGCTGTAATGTTTCTTCGCTATTTCGTTGACTTTCTTCTGAATGTCGTAGTTTATCGAAGAAACTGTATATTCGCCCATGTGTGATTTTTCGATTTCACAGACATAATGATAAGCTAAAGTCGGCAGGTCGTATGGCTTCGGCGGAATGCTTTCCATCAGGGCGAGTTCCATTTCATCTTTGCCAAACGTGGATTTTTTGTTTTTTCTTGGAATATAAGCCTTTGATTCACAGAGGTTTGAAAGTAATAAGTCTCTTTTCTTCTTCAGTTCGTCTCTTCCTTTTGACGGGTTGACGAGTGACGGTGAGTTGGGCAGGACGGCTAATGTCGCCGCCTCGCTCCATGTCAGCCTGTCGGGTGTCGTGTTGAAATAACGCCACGCCGCCGCGTCGATGCCCACGACGTTGCCGCCGAAAG
>JAKSMZ010000074.1 GCA_024400355.1 Bacteroidales bacterium | reverse complement strand
ATTATTCCTCTGAGTTTTTTCAAAACAGGAAAGTTTTCCTTTATTTTAGGAAAAATTTCAGAAATCTTTCCTTTATTTTAGGAAAAAGTGTATTTTTGCATCGTAATAATTTTGGTTTTATGTTAAAACATATTCTTAAACAATTGATTTTGTTGAAACAAAATGAAATTCCATATCCAGTGATTGAACGTGATGAGTCTTTGCCGGTTTCTCCGAACAAGATTATTACAATCCCAGGTGTACGAAGATCTGGAAAATCATCTCGTATGCAGTTGGTAATTAACAAGTTAGTTGCTTCTGGCTTGGACAGGAAAAAAATTCTTTGGATGGGTTTCGATGATGAACGTCTTGCAAATATGAGTGTTGAGAATCTTGATTTGGTCATGGAAGCATACCGGGAGTTATACCCGTTTGTGGATTTGAGGGAAGTTTATATGTTTTTTGATGAGATACAAATCATAGATGGCTGGGAATTTTTTGTGGTCAGAGTTTTCAAAAGTTATTGTAAAAATTTGTATATCAGTGGAAGTAATGCAAAAATGCTCAGTCAGGAAATATCGACTACTTTGCGCGGCTGGGGACTTGAATATCGTACTTATCCATTGAGTTTTTCTGAATACTGCTCTTTTTTAAAGATAAAAACCAATTTTCTCACGGAAGATGAGACGATGAAAGTTCGTTTGGCATGGGATTCTTACAATCGGTGCGGTGCTTTTCCTGAGATTGTCTTGAATAGCGAGCAGCTGCTGCGTGACAAGATACTGCAAAGCTATTATAGTACAATGCTTTTCCGCGATTTGGTTGAAAGATATAGTATCACAAATATTGGTGTGCTTCGTTATTTTATTAAGCGACTGATGAACAATATCACCAAACCTACATCAATCAATTCGATTTATAATGATATTCGTTCTCAAGGACTTAAGGTCTCAAAAGATGATTTGTATTGTTGGGCGGATTATGTTTGCGAATGTTTCATGTTCCTGCGTGTGCCGAAATACACCGCTTCTTTGATTGAGGAACAGCATTCGTTGATGAAGTATTATTTCATTGACAACGGAATGCGGCAGGCAGTATTGCTCCCTCAAAGTCATGATGACGGCAAATTACTTGAAAACGGCGTGCTGCTTCATTTGTTGAGAAATGCCGGCGAACTTACTAAAATATCATATTTTCAAGGTAAAAAAGAATGTGATTTTATTGTTCAACATGAGGATTCTGTGATGGCAGCCATTCAGGTGTCGTGGGATTTGTCGGATGCAGAGACGCGCGAACGTGAAATAAGCGGACTTGTTGAGGCTTCAATCCAAACTGGGACATCTAACCTATTGATAATTACACATGATGAAGAGGAAGTCGTGGAAAAAGATGGAAATATTATTAAGGTTGTCCCAGCGTGGAAATTTATGTTGGAAAAATATGATTTTTTAATTTGATGGAATTAAAAAGTATTACTTTTGCATAAGTCATGGAAAGAAAAACATACTTTGTCTCGATAATCCTGCCGATACCGGTGCCAGGGACGTTCTCATACCGCGTGCCGTTCGAACTGAATGATGCCGTGCGCGTGGGACAGCGTGCCGTCGTACAGTTCGGAAAAGCAAAGATAATGTCCGGCCTGATTGCCGAGATTACTGAGCAAGTTCCTGATTGTGAACAGATTAAATATATAACCGATGTCATAGATGTTTTCCCCGTCGTGAATGACATCCAACTGAAATTCTGGCAGTGGATCTGCGACTATTACCTCTGCGAGATCGGCGAAGTGATGCAGGCCGCACTGCCGTCGGCGATGAAACTGTCGAGCGAGTCGAAAATCATGCTTTCTGACGAGTTTGAACTCGACTCGCAACCGCTCAACGACTTTGAATATCTTATCGTCGAGGCTTTGCAGATACAACCTAAACTTACTATCAGCGAAGTGAGTAAAATCATTGGTTATAAGAAAGTTATGCCTCTTGTAAAGACAATGATCGACAAAAATATCATCGTGATGGAAGAGGAACTCGATAATAAGTTCAAGGCGAAGTACGAGCGGTTTGTCGCGCTCGCACCACAATATCGCGACGATTCTGCCATGCATGAACTGATGGACGACCTCACCAAACGTGCCTACAAACAGCTCGAAGTGGTGATGTCATTCTTCGTCCTCGGCGGAAATGCCGACAACGATGTCCTCGCGTCCGAACTGCTGAAAAAAGCCGGCGCAAACAGCTCCGTCCTCAAAGCCCTCGCCGAAAAAGGCGTCTTCGATGTATATGAGAAAAAGGTCAGCCGACTGAAAAGCTTTAAGGCACTTAATGATGTCTCTTCAATTCAACTGACTGAAAAACAACAGGTTGCGTTTGATGAGATTCATCAGGGCTTTGAAAAGAAACTGCCGGTACTGCTTCACGGCGTCACTTCTTCAGGAAAGACCGAGATCTACATAAAACTCATTCAGGAGGCAATCGATAATGGCAGGCAGGTCCTTTATCTCTTGCCGGAAATAGCTCTTACTGAACAGATAATCAATAGGTTGAAGAAATATTTCGGCGACAAGGTCGGTGTTTATCATTCACGTTACAGCGACATGGAACGCGTGGAGATCTGGAATCAGGTCCTTGACTTTGAGAAGACCAAATCACCGAAATATCAGGTGGTGATCGGTTCGCGCTCTTCGATTCTGCTGCCGTTCTCCGACCTCGGGCTTGTCATCGTTGATGAGGAACACGACACTTCCTTCAAACAGGTTGATCCCGCTCCGCGTTACAACGCCCGTGACCTCGCGATTATCCTTGCGAAAATGCACGGTGCCAATGTCCTTCTCGGCTCCGCCACGCCTTCGTTCGAGAGTTATTTCAACGCGCGTCAGGGCCGTTATCAACTTGTCACATTATCAGAACGTTACGGCGGAGTGCAGATGCCTGAGATCGTCATTGATGACATGCGTGTGGAGCGTCGCCGCAAGCTGATAAAGGCGAATTTTGGCAGTGTACTCGTCGATGCTGTCAACAACACGCTTGCGGAAAAGAACCAAGTCATACTTTTCCAAAACCGCCGCGGCTTCTCGCTCAGGCTTGAATGTGGCGTCTGCAACTGGATTCCGCAATGCATAAACTGCGATGTGTCAATGACTTACCATAAATCGCAAAATGTATTGAAATGCCATTACTGCGGCTACACGATGAGCGTCCCGGGCGAGTGCCCGTCGTGTCACAGCACCGACGTGAAGATGAAAGGCTTCGGGACAGAGAGGGTGGAGGAGGACCTGAGCGTTATTTTCCCTGAAGCCCGATGTGCACGTCTCGACCTCGACACCACACGGTCTAAAAACAGCTATCAGTCGATCTTCGAACAGTTCAGGAACCGTGAGACCGACATTCTTGTCGGCACTCAGATGGTGACAAAAGGACTTGACTTCGACCACGTGAAGACCGTGGGAATCCTCGATGCCGACAGCATGTTGTCGTTCCCCGACTTCCGTGCGTTTGAGCGTGGCTTCCAGCTCATGGAACAGGTCAGCGGACGTGCCGGACGAAAAGGTGAGCGCGGAAAGGTCGTGATACAGACCATGCAGCCCACACACCCCGTCATTTTGAATGTCATCAGACATGATTATGTGAGATTTTACGAGGAACAGATGCCGATAAGAAGACAGTTCGGCTACCCGCCGTATTTCCGCCTCATCCTCATACGGCTGAAGCATGCCGACTACGACAGGCTCAATGTGGCAGCCGACAGTTTCGTGAAGCAGCTGCGTCCCGTCTTCAGGCAGAATCTACTCGGCCCGGAGTATCCTGTCGTCTCAAGAATTAAGAATCAATACATAAAACAGGTTCTCATCAAGATTGACAGAAACTCGAATACGTTGAAGGTCAAAGAGATAATAAAGAAGAACATTGACACGTTCAAACACATTCAAGACTTCAAGTCGGTTACAGTGAGCGTTGATGTTGATCCGAGCTGAAAATCCTGAAGTTGCGGAATGAAATTTTCGATGGGATCCGAATCTGCTTGTGTTGGTGGAGATTAGACTCGGCTGTCTGAAACCATGAAAAAAGGGAAACCTTCCGATTTCCCTTTTCTGCACTATTATAACTTAATGTTACTGTTCGCCTTTACGGACTGAGTAGTTGATACGGAATGCGCCGCATTTACGGAGTTCCTGCTTGACGTCGGTGACGAGACCCATTCTCACTTCCTCATGGATTTTGAGTGATGTGGTGAGAAGAGGACGGTCGGCCTCGGCGCGGTCGAGACGTTCCTGTTCGATGAACGGGATGATGTCGTCGATACGTGCGTACTGGTCATTGAGCTGGATACGTGATTCAGTACCATACAGTTTCGCATTTGTCGGAGGGCCGATGTAGATGAAGCTGACGAGAGATTTCTTCTCAAGCTTCTGAACTTCTGTCGCTTCCGGCAATTTCATCTTGACTTTCAATGATGTTTCGCGCATTGAGGTTGTCACCATGAAGAAGAATATCAGCATGAAGATGATGTCAGGCATGGAGCCGGTAGAGATTGCCGGAACTTCCTTAGCTTCGTTTTTTCTGAATTTTGCCATAGTTTTTCTCTCCTATTATTTGATTTCTTCAGGTTCGGCCTCTGAGATACGCACCGGCACAGCCTTGTTCACGGCATCGAGTTTGTCTTTGTCTGTGATGTCGGCATAATGCTGCTGGAAGTATTTCATTGCGACTTCTTCTCTGAGTTCATTGAAAGCTTTCGCTAATTCATTTTGAACGGCGATGTACATCATATAAGAAGTACCGCGGTCATTCTTAAGTGATACGACACCTTTGTTTGTCATAAAGCTGCCGATAAGCTCGATGTCTTTTGTCTCCACTTCCGGAGCTTTCTCATCGTATGGTTTCGGTGTGATGAAATCCTTGGTGATGTCCTTGAGTGTTGACACATCGCCCGGCTTTCCGTTCACCATGAGCTTGTCGTACTTGTTGATCATGACGTTCAAAATGTTTCTTTCTTTCACTTTGACATCCATGTCAGGGTTTTCTACCGGTGGTGGCAGACGACGGGTGATACCGCTGTCTGTATCCATCGTAGTGGTAACGAGGAAGAATATCAACAGCAAGAAAGAGATATCGGCCATTGAACTGGCGTTGATTTCCGGTACTTTCTTTTTCTTACGAGACATGATAATTCCCTTCCTTATTATTTGTTAATGAGTTTCGAAACGGCTGAATAGATCACAGCTGCGATTGTGGCACCGACAACAATATAGACGAACACCATGAAGAAGTCAACGAATGACTCGACACCTCTTGTGACGCCCATTGATTCAAGATATTCCATTGGAAGTGTTGAGCCTTTCGCGAGCAGCCAGGCGAGAAGTGCCACGACGGCCGCTATAGCGATGTAAAGACCTATTGACTTGATGCTCTTCGGATTGATGATGATTCCGTAGATAGGTGCAAACAAAATCGCAACCACAGTCAATCCAAGCATGCAATATGCAAAGCCCATTGCCGTGCCAACGCTTTCCTGACCAGATACCAAAACGATGATGGCGAAGATGACGTTGAGAGCCATGAGGCCTATGAGACCATATTTGCAGTATTTTGATAATTTATCGACCATGATTCTTCTGTTTTGTTAGATTAGTTTTTCTTTGAATAAGCGTGGAGCATGTCCATGAAAGTGATTGATGAATCTTCCATGTCATTGACGATGCCTTCAATCTTGTTGAGGATGAAGTTGTAGCAGATCTGAAGGATGACAGCGACGATAAGACCGAACACTGTTGTCAAAAGAGCAACCTTCATACCGCCTGCAACGACTGTCGGGCTGATATCACCTGCTGCTGCGATAGCATCAAATGCCGCGATCATACCGATAACTGTTCCCATGAATCCCAACATAGGTCCCAAGGCGATGAACAGTGAAATCCAGCTCGCGCCGCTTTCAAGGTTGCCTGTCATGACTGAACCGTAGGAAACGATTGATTTCTCGACTTCTTCAAGACCGTCGTTGTAGCGCATGAGGCCCTGATAGAAGATGCTTGCGACCGGACCGCGTGTGTCACGGCAGAGGTCTTTGGCTTTCTCGATGCCGCCCTTGTTGAGCGTGGCTTCAAGTTCTGTGAGAAGCTTCTTTGTGTTTGTCGTGCTTAATGTCAGATAGATGATTCTCTCAATTGACACTGCCAAACCGAGAACCAAGATTAACAGGATGACGCTCATGAAGCCCCAGCCACCATCGATGAACTGTTTCTTCAAGACTTCGTGGAATGT
>JAKSMZ010000073.1 GCA_024400355.1 Bacteroidales bacterium | reverse complement strand
GGCAGCCCGCAAGGTTTTGGTTATGGTTATGGTTTTGGTCAAAAAAGTTTTGGTTATGGTTATGGTTTTGGTCAAAAAAGTTCACCCTCTAATCACTAATCGCTAATAACTAACGACTATCGTCCCCAATGATTCAACGACCGAACGAAGCGATGCATACGTGTTGTTTCGGAAGTTGTCAAAATCTTCGCCGCCTATATTAATAAGGTAAACTTTTGATATTCCCTCTTCCCTCTGCGGAATGTTTTTCATGCCCGATGAAGTCGTCATGAGATACCACGAAGTCTTTTTTATCGTCCAGTTTCCGCTCAAAAGATAGCAATGCCACGTTGCCGGCAGTTCACGGATTATCTTCAAGTCGGATATTCCGGTCTCCTCCTCCACTTCGCGCACCGCCGCCACCTCAGGTGTCTCGCCTTTTTCAATATGACCTTTCGGAAGGTCAGGGATACCGTTTCTTTCAATCGCAACAAACTGATTGTCAATCATCACTACACCTCCAGCGGCAGGTGCCTGACGGAAAACCGACTTTATCGCCGAAGCGACCACGACACCATCGGTGTCACCGAGGTCAAGGCAATCGGAATTGGGATCATCAAGCCACTGCTTTATTCTAACTGAAACATTTTCAACGTCGAAGGAAGAAATGCTTACATGGTCAATACCGCTAAAGGTTTCCTCCGAAAAATTTTTAGAAATTAATGTCCTATCATTGCAAAAAAGTCTGTACATTTGCACGTTATTTTTTAAGTATTCAACAAAATCATGAACGATCAAGAGACCGCATTAGCATTAGCAAATTTTCTGCTGCAAATTAAAGCAATAAAATTGAATCCTGCAAGTCCTTTTACGTGGGCGAGCGGACTGAAATCCCCAATCTATTGCGACAACCGCATCACATTGTCGTACCCACAGATCAGGACATTCATCCGCGAAGCTTTTTCCAAGATGTGCATTGACAAATTCGGCAAGCCGGACATCATCGCCGGTGTTGCGACAGGCGGCATCCCGCAGGGTGCACTCGTCGCTCAGGATCTCGGACTTCCTTTTTGCTACGTGCGTTCCGAAGCGAAATCACACGGTCTTAACAATCAGGTTGAAGGCATAGTGCCGCAGGGGGCATCGGTAGTGGTCATCGAAGACCTCGTATCCACAGGCAAGTCGAGTCTCGCGGCGGTCGAGGCATTACGCGAAAAAGGTGCCAATGTCAAAGGCATGATGGCGATTTTCACTTATCAGCTTAATGTTGCGGCCGAGGCTTTCAAGAAGGCCAACTGCGAACTCGTCACGATAAGCAACTATGAAGCATTGATTAAGAAAGCCTTAGAGGAAAGTTATGTCACCGATGACCAGATGCAGTCGCTCCTCGAATGGAGAAAAAACCCGCAGGCATGGTCTGACGCACACCAGAGTTAGTAAAAAGTTATAAAGTTTATAAAGTTGCAAAGTTAAAAGAAGTCAGAATGTTATTCAAGTCGGAATATGTTGATACGAGCAAGAGCGAAAAGGAGTTTTTCGCTTTGGCAAGCGACATGACGAACATCCCAGCATTGTTGCCGGAACAAGCCATTAACGTCAAGGCAAGCACTGACACTTTGGCATTCACGGTTCAAGGAATGGGCAGCATCACTTTAAGCGTAAGCCAAAGAGTACCATACAGTCTGGTGCAGCTTGTGCCAGTCGGCAAAGTGCCGTTCCCGTTCGTTTTCTCAATTCACATAGCATCGACGGGCGACAGATGCCGTGTCATGTTTGAAATCGACGCAGAGCTGAACCCGTTGATGACAATGATGGCGAAACGCCCGTTGCAAAACTTAGTGAACATGATGGGCGGAGAAGCAGCTAAACTATAAATCTTATTTCTTTTATATCACACACAAAATCGTGGCCGTTTTTGTCGCACAGACAGAGACGGCCATATTTGTCATAGCCGTTGATTATCAATGTCTTGATTTCATTATCAATTTCATAATCAGCCCATTGTCCAAATCTGAACAAGTTATTTCTGTATATTTCATCAACCGACAGCTTCCCTGACTCTGTCCGAAGGCTCTCGACAGCAGTTTTTATATTTATAATCAACTCCTTAAGCAACAAATCAAGGTCAAAGTCAATGCCAGTCAGCATTTTCAGCGAGACAGGATTCGGAACGTTATCATCGAACTCCATCTGATTGACATTCAATCCGATGCCGACTATTGACGTCTGCATCATCATTCCGGAAATGGTGTTTTGAATCAGCATTCCGGCAAGTTTTCGGGAGTTGATGTAGATGTCGTTGGGCCATTTTATCGAAGAGATCAAGGAGTTTGAGACATTCAGCAGTTTGGTAGAGATGACATTAAGGATGGCAACGGCTACGGCTTGAGAGATTTTGAATTGTTCTTCAGCCTTTAAAAAACTGACATTCAATGCAATACTGAAAAGCAGATTCTTTCCGTCCTGGCTCTCCCAACGATTATTGCCCATGCCCTTCCCCGCGGTCTGATGACGCGCCACAACAACGGTATCATCAATGTCAATACCGGCTGAAATCCTGTCATGAAGGAAGTCGTTGGTTGACTGCAATTCATCAAAGACAAAAATTTCAAAACCGTTGAAAGACATGTTCTCATTCATAAAATGTACATTTCGTTCCGTCATCGGGACTTCTCAAAAAACGGAACAAAAATAGGATTTTTTTGTTTAATAAATATTAAAAAGTACGAATTTATTAAGTATCTTTGCAAAAATTTTTGAATTATAAAATGAGAGTAAGACACGAGTCGGACAATACCGAAGAAGTGCTTTCAACCATTGTTGAGACGATGCTTGAAAGCAAGGCAAAAGAAGTTACCGCATTGGATATGAGAGAGATACATTCAGCCGTGACAGATTATTTCGTCATCTGCCATGCCCAATCGAAGACGCAAGTCAACGCCATCGCTGAAAAAATCATCGACAATGTCCGAAACAAATTGCACGTTCACACATATCACGAAGAGGGTTTTGAAAATTCGGAATGGATTTTGTTAGACTACATCGACGTAGTAGTGCACGTTTTCCTTGAGCCGAAACGCAGTTTCTACAGACTTGAAGAGTTGTGGGCCGATGCCGAGAAGAAGGTGTACGAAGATTAATTAAAAGTTTAGAGTTTAAATTTAGAGAAATCTTTAATGGAAGAGAACAGCAACAATTTCCAGAACGCTGGCGGCGGCAACAACAAGCCGAAGAGAAAAATCGGGTTCTATTGGATCTATATCATTCTCATCGCATTTTTCATCGGTTCAGTGTTTTTCAGAGGGACACATCCTGCTAAAGAGCTGACAATGAGCGAATTGACCGTAATGCTTCAAGATCAAGATGTCAAGAAAATCATTTTGGTGAATGGCAAGACCGCTGAGATTTACCTCAACGAGCAAGGCATGAGAAAGTATTTCCCGAATGAAACACCTTCTAATTTCGGAGAGACGCCGAATTACACGCTTCAGGTTTCCGAGAAGCGTATTTACGATAAGGTCGATGAGGCGCAGGAGGGTCTCAGCAACCCGATTGAAGTCATTCCTGAAGAGCGTCACAACTGGGGTGCCGAGGTGCTTTCATGGATTTTACCGTTGGTAATCTTACTGTTATTCTGGATTTTCATCATGCGAAGAATGGGCGGTGGTGCTGCCGGCGGAGGACAGATTTTCAGCATCGGGCAGTCGAAGGCGAAGCTTTACGATCAGGAGAAGGACCAGAAGACGACATTCAAAGACGTTGCAGGGCTTGAGGAAGCGAAGGAGGAAGTGATGGAAATCGTTGATTTCCTGAAGAATCCGAAGCGTTACACCCGCCTCGGCGGAAAGATACCGAAAGGCGTGTTGCTCGTCGGCCCTCCAGGAACAGGTAAGACATTGTTAGCCAAATCGGTTGCCGGTGAAGCAGGCGTGCCGTTCTTCAGCATCTCCGGTTCAGATTTCGTTGAGATGTTCGTTGGTGTCGGCGCATCAAGGGTGCGTGACCTCTTCAAACAGGCAAAAGAGAAATCACCTTGTATAATATTCATCGACGAGATAGATGCCATCGGGCGTGCCCGCGGGAAAAACCCTGTGAACAGCGGCAACGATGAACGTGAAAGCACTCTTAACCAGTTACTTACAGAGATGGACGGCTTTGGCACCAACTCAGGTGTGATAGTGTTGGCTGCCACAAACCGCGCGGAGATCCTCGACAAGGCTCTCATGCGTGCCGGCCGCTTCGACCGTCAGATATATGTCGAGCTTCCTGACCTCAACGGAAGAAAAGAGATTTTCGAGGTTCACATGCGCGGCCTGAAACTCGCTGAAGATGTCAACAAGGAGTTTCTGGCGAAGCAGACTCCCGGTTTCTCAGGTGCCGACATCGCCAACGTATGCAACGAAGCAGCGCTCATCGCCGCACGTCACGACAAGGAAAGCATTGAGAAACAAGACTTTCTTGATGCCATCGACCGTATCGTCGGCGGACTCGAGAAGAAAAATAAAGTAATCACCTCTTCAGAGAAGAAAGTCATTGCGTTCCATGAGGCTGGTCACGCCACTACGAGTTGGATGCTTGAGTTCGCGCATCCGCTCGTGAAAGTCACAATAGTGCCGAGAGGCAAGGCATTAGGCGCGGCCTGGTACCTGCCCGACGAGCGACAGATCACCACAAAGGAACAGATGTACCATGAGATGATAGCGACCCTTGGAGGCCGCGCCGCAGAACAGATCATATTCGGTCACATCTCGACAGGCGCACTCAATGACCTTGAAAAAGTGTCGAAACAAGCTTATGCTATGGTGACATATTACGGCCTCAACGAAAAAATCGGCAACGTAAGTTATTATGACTCAACAGGTCAGAGCGATTACGCATTCACGAAGCCGTTCAGCGAAAAGACCGCTGAAGTCATCGACCAGGAAGTCAGCAAACTCATTGAGAGCGCATATCAGGAGGCGATACGCATCCTCAACGAGCATAAAGTCGGGCTGACACAACTCGCCGAGAAACTCATCGACAGAGAGGTAATCTTCGCCGATGACCTTGAAGCCATTTTCGGGAAGAGGCCTTGGACTCCGGAAAGCAGAGATTTCACTGACAATTCCAACAAAAAAGATGAATCAGAGATCCATATTGAGGAATCAGACAACACTTCAATAGCTTGAATATGAAGAAGTTCTCGTTTACAGGCATGAATGAACGCACCAACAAGGAACAGATCCTTGCCAAGGTGCGCAACGCTGTCATGTCGAAAGACGAGAACATCTTTTCCGACGTAAACCTCCAGAACGATACGTGGAAGCCTTTCACTGAAGAAGACGGCAGCGAGTTCACCTTCATTGACAGATTCAAAAAGAATGACGGCATCTTCATTTATTTTGAAAACGACAGCAACTTCATTGATGCATTGAAGCAATATATCACTGAAAATGAATGGAAACCATTGTTCTGCACAAGTCGGCGCATCAAAGAACTCATGCAGAATCACAATGCTGAAATCGAGTTTTGTGACGACTTCGCAACACTCCCGAAGAACACCGTCTGCATCACCGATTGCGAATGTCTGATAGCACAGACAGGCAGCATCGTGGTCAGTGACAGGTGTGCAGGGTCGGTTGAGGCGTTTGCGTTAGCCGACACCCTTCTGGTCTATGCCAAGCCGAGCCAGATTGTGATTGGCATGAAAGACGCACTTGGTTTCATAAGGGAGAAATACGGGAAGATGCCCGACACTACTACCATCATCAGCGGCCCGAGCAGAAGCATCGAGTTTGAAAATCAATTCATTTTAGGCGCACAGGGAATAAAACAGATAGCACTTTTCTTAGTTGATGAAGAAATATAAAAAGTGACGCAAGCTGTCAGTTCATTACATTTTTGAATGACAGCCTGCGTCAGTTTCTCTTGTCTTTTATCTCTCAACTATTTCCTCAACGTCGCCATCTGCTGTTCGATGACAGCGATCTTGGCTTCAGCATCGGCTTTTTTCTTGCGTTCCTTCTCAACGACAGCCGCAGGTGCGCCGTTCACGAACTTCTCGTTTGAGAGTTTCGCCTCAACCGATTTCAAGAAACCTTGTGCGTACTTCAACTCTTCCTCAAGCTTCTTCAATTCAGCTTCAGTATCGACAGATTCGGTCACAGGAATGAAATATTCCATTGAACGGACGAGGAAGCCGAATGCGTCTTGAGGCTTTTCAGTAACGTAAGAGATTGATTTTACATTAGTTAACTTCTCTATGATGCAGTCAAAGTCCTTGCCGACATTGCCGTTGTCAACAACGACGAGGTCAATGGCTTCCTTGAATGGAATATTCTTTTCAGCACGGATCTTACGGATGTTATTGATGACATCCATTGTTATTTCAAACTGCGCAAGAACCTGATTGTCAA
>JAKSMZ010000072.1 GCA_024400355.1 Bacteroidales bacterium | reverse complement strand
CCTCGTTCATGCCGTTGATGTCGATGCCGGTGTTCTCCTTGATGGAGTCGATCATCGAGATGCGTTTAAACGGACGCTTGAAACTGATCTCGTGGTCACCGACCATGACCTTGTCAGTGCCGAGCACGTCCATCGCGCAGCGGTGAATCATCTCCTCGGTGTAATCCATCATCCAAAGGTAGTCTTTGTAAGCAACATAGATTTCAAGAGCCGTAAACTCTGGGTTATGCGAGCGGTCCATGCCCTCGTTGCGGAAGTTGCGCGAGAACTCATACACGCCGTCGAAGCCGCCCACGATGAGACGTTTCAGGTAAAGCTCGTCGGCAATCCTCAGATACAAAGGAATGTCGAGTGCGTTGTGGTGCGTGATGAACGGACGTGCCGATGCGCCGCCCGGAATCGACTGAAGCACAGGCGTCTCCACTTCGAGGTAGCCGCTCTCGTTGAAGAAACGGCGGATGCTGTCGATGGCTCGCGTCCTCTTGATGAAAATGTCCTTGACTTTGTCGTTGACGACAAGGTCAACGTAACGCATACGGTAACGGAGTTCCGGATCGTTGAACTCATCGTATTTCACGCCGTCTTTTTCTTTCACTATCGGCAGCGGACGCAGCGACTTGCTCAGCACCGTGAGTTCCTTCACATGGATTGATATCTCGCCCATCTGTGTCCGGAACGCGAAGCCTTTCACGCCGATGAAGTCGCCTATGTCAAGGAGACGTTTGAAGACGGTGTTATACATGGTCTTGTCTTCGCCCGGACAGATCTCGTCGCGGTTGAGGTAAAGCTGGATGCGTCCGTGTGCGTCCTGCAACTCACAGAACGATGCCGCGCCCATGATGCGGCGGCTCATGATACGTCCGCCAATGCTCACGCTGCCGAATTTAGCAAGGTCGTTGTCGTCAAATTGTTCCTTAATCTGCACGGTAGTGACATTAACGTCGAACGCCGCCTGAGGATAAGGATTGATACCTAATTTATAAAGCTCCTGCAAGGAGTTTCTTCTGATTTGTTCCTGTTCGCTTAACATTTTTACAAAAAATTATTTGGGTGCAAAGGTAAGAAAAAAATCGAAACGTATAATTTTGAAATAATGAAAAAAGAAAAACTAAAAACTGAACTCAAATTATTGTCACATAATCATAAAAAACATTCTGATTTTACAAAATGACTGACAGCATGGCCGACAAATGGAATTTCCCAAAACTCCACTCTTGACTCTCAAAACTCCACACCAAAAAACCTCAAACTACTCCGTTATGTAATAATTATTACGTTTCTCCTCCCCTATTGTCGTCGTCGGGCCGTGACCAGGATACACGATGGTGTCGTCGGGCAGTTTGTAAAGCACGTTCTTGAGACTGTTTTCGAGCTGTTCGTAGCTGCCGCCGGGGAAGTCGCTGCGCCCGACGCCGCGGCGAAACAGCGTGTCACCGGTGAGTACGAAGCCGTCGTTCTCGGCGTAGAAACTCACATGACCTTTGGCATGGCCAGGGGTGTACAAGACCTTCAGCTCACCGGCACCGACCTTTATCTTCTCACCTTCAGCAAGGTCGATGCTCGGATAGATGCACATGTCCTGTGTGAACTTGATGCCGAAGACCTCGGCGTACATCCACACCTTATTATAATATTCCCGCTCGACAGGACAGGCCGCAAGCGGGATGCTGTATCTTTCGTGCAGTATTGAATTTCCCATCACGTGGTCGATGTGGGAATGCGTGCTGAGCAACATTTTCGGCACCAGTTTCATGTCCGAAATATACCCTAAAATCTCGTCATTTTCGGCTGCCGTGTGGTTTCCCGCATCAACAATAACGCATTCGAGGCTTTCATCGTAAATAATGTATGTATTTTCCTGTAAACTATTGAATACAAATGTTTTAACCTTTAACATAAATTTTTTTGTATTAATTTTTTTAATAATTTTCATTAATTTTTCACAAACTTATCAACGTTTTTATGTTGATAAATATTTTTGATTTTTTTCGTTTTCCGGATGCAAAGATACAAATCTCTTTACTATTTTTACGACCTGATTCTGAATAAAATTTCGGGCAATAAATTTTTTCATAAACGACTAATTATCAAAGAAAATGACGACAAACGTACATCATGAAGATGCGTGTGATTTATTCTCACAACTTGAAAAAAGCGAAAAAAAGAGTTTTGAGGGTCAAAATGACAAGTCTCACACAGAAAAAATGGTTGAATTTCGCAATGAGAATCGCATCTCTGAAGGTGAGTATTTTGTAAGAAAAACCGATGATAATAAGATAGAAGTCGTTGATACAAAAGAAGTTATGGAGAAGAAAAAATACACAAAGTATTCCACTGAAGAGGTGAAGAAAGCCGCTACAGAGTATTTCGGCGGCGACCAGCTTGCCGGTGACGTGTGGACCAACAAATACGCGTTGAAAGACAGCGACGGCAACATCTATGAGCTTACGCCTGAGGACATGCACCACCGCATCGCAGGCGAAATTGCAAGAATTGAGAAACGTTACGCCAACCCGTTGAAGGAAGAAGAGATCTTCGAGGTACTGAAAGACTTCAGGTACATCGTGCCGCAGGGCAGCCCTATGGCCGGCATCGGCAACAACTTCCAGATCTCGTCGCTCTCGAACTGCTTCGTCATCGGGACGAAAGGCTCGTCGGATTCCTACGGTGCCATCATGAAAGTTGACCAGGAACAGGTGCAGCTCATGAAACGCCGCGGTGGCGTCGGACACGACCTCTCACACATCCGTCCGACAGGCAGCCCGGTCAAAAACTGCGCCCTCACTTCGACAGGCGTCGTGCCTTTCATGGAACGCTACTCCAACTCGACTAAGGAAGTCGCACAGGACGGACGCCGCGGAGCACTCATGATGAGCATCAGCATCAAACACCCCGACTCGGAGGCTTTCATCGACGCGAAGATGACACAAGGCAAAATCACCAACGCCAACGTGTCGGTACGCATCACCGATGACTTCATGCAAGCCGTCATCGAGAACAAACCGTTCGTGCAACAATACCCTATCGACTCACCTAATCCTTTATATACCAAGGAGATTGACGCACGCAAGCTGTGGGACAAAATCATCCACAACGCGTGGGCATCGGCCGAACCGGGCGTCCTCTTCTGGGACACCATCACACGCGAGTCGATACCCGACTGCTACGCCGACCTCGGCTTCAAGACCATAAGCACCAACCCGTGCGGCGAGATCCCGCTCTGCGCTTACGACAGCTGCCGGCTCCTGGCAATGAACCTCTACAGCTACGTCGAAAACCCGTTCACACCCCAGGCCACATTCAACAAAGACCTGTTCAAGAAACACGTCGGCATAGCACAGCGCATGATGGACGACATCATCGACCTCGAAGTGGAAAAAGTCGATGCGATTTTGGACAAGATCTACTCAGACCCTGAGGAAGACGAGGTGAAGTTCACCGAAATCAACCTCTGGAAAAACATAAGGAAGAAATCACTGCAAGGCCGCCGTACCGGCATCGGCATCACCGCGGAAGGCGACATGCTCGCCGCCCTCGGCTACCGCTACGCCACCGACGAGGCCATCGCGTTCTCCACAGAGATACAACAGCTCTTAGCACATGAGGCCTACCGCTCATCGGTCAACCTCGCCAGGGAACGCGGCGCTTTCGAAGTCTATGACACCAAACGCGAGGAAAACAACCCGTTCATCCAACGCCTCCGCGTCATCGACGAGAACCTCTATCAGGACATGACAAAATACGGACGCCGTAACATCGCCATGCTCACCATCGCCCCGACAGGCACCGTGAGCATCTGCACCCAGACTACATCAGGCATCGAGCCTGTGTTCATGGTCGCATACAAACGCCGCCGCAAAGTCAACCCTAACGACAAAAACGCAACAGTGACATTCACCGACCCCGATGGCAACGCATTCGAAGAATACAACGTCTTCCACCCGAAGTTCATGACATGGCTCGAAGTCAACGGCTACAACGTCGAAGAGGTGAAGAGCTACAGCATCGACAAGATCAATGAACTTGTCGAGAAGTCACCTTATTACAAATCAACGTCCAACGACATCGACTGGGTGAACAAGGTGAAGATGCAAGGCGCGATGCAGAAATGGGTTGACCACTCAATCAGCGTGACTGTCAACGTGCCGGCGGAGACCACCGAGGAGCTCGTCAGTCAGATCTACGAGACAGCATGGAGGAGCGGCTGCAAGGGCATGACGATATACCGTGACGGCTCGCGCACAGGCGTTCTCGTAAGTCAGGACAAGAAAGACAAAAAAGAAGAGAAGCACGATACAATCATTGAGAACCAGGCACCGACACGCCCGAAAGAAGTGGAATGCGACGTGGTGCGCTTCCAGAACAACTACGAGAAATGGATCGCCTTCGTGGGCAAGATCGACGGCAAGCCTTACGAGATATTCTCCGGCAAGGCCGACGACTTCTTCATCCCGCCGTTCGTCGAGACAGGCTGGATCATCAAGAACAAAGACGAAGAAGACCATACACGCTACGACTTCAGATACGCCGACAAGCAAGGTTACAAAGTAATGATGGAAGGCCTCTCGCGCTCGTTCAACAAAGAATACTGGAACTACGCGAAGCTCATCTCCGGCGTGCTGCGCCACGGAATGCCAATACAATACGTCGTCACCTTAGTCCAGAACCTGAACGTCGATGAAGACAACATCAACACGTGGAAGAACGGCATCGCCCGCGCACTGAAACGCTACATCAAGGACGGCACCAAGGTCGAGAAAGAGAAATGCCCGACATGCGGCTCCGATCTCGTCTATGAAGACGGGTGCAAACACTGCACAAACTGCGGATACTCCAAGTGCGGAGGCTGATTTTAAACACGAATTGTTTCACCCAAAATAACACAAATAAAATGAAAAGACATCTACTTCTTTTGGCTATAGCCATATTCGGCATGATAGGTGCAGCGAAAGCACAGGAACCTGTCACAAGTTTCTTCGAGGATTTCGAAGACGGCACTCTCGGCGTCATGACCGCCCTTGACGGCGATTTCGACGGCATCAACTGGATGAATTCCTCGACACTTCAGGCGCAAGGTGACGGACACAACGGAAGTCTCCGTTACGCTTACTCCGAAAGCTGGACCACCGTGATGCGTCCGGGACTCACACCCGACAACTTCCTCGTCACACCGCTGATCACCGCCACCGAGACGTCAGTGTTCACGTTCTTCGCGTGCTCCGACTGGTACGCTTACACCGGCGAACACTACGGCGTCGCCATCTCGACGAAGAGCAACACAGAACCGACCGACTTCACCACCATCGCCGAGTGGACACTCACCGACAAAAGCCGTGACAACGACCAAGGCCCGTGGCATGAACACAACATCGACCTCAGCGAATACGCCGGACAGAACATCTACGTCGCCATCCGCCATTTCGAGTGCTCAAACATCTACCGCATCGACGTCGATGACATCTCCGTCACCACAGAAGAAGGCGGTTGCGACGCACCGGCCAACTTCAACGGCGAACTGAACAACGCAACAGTCACACTCGGCTGGAACGCCGCCGGAAATGCCATAGGCTACAACGTCTATCGCAGCACTACAGGCGACAACTACGAAATCATCACAAACGTGACAGAAACAAATTACGGAGAAACCGTCACCGAAAACGGCGACTATTACTATCAGGTGACAGCCGTCTATGACAACGGTTGCGAATCAGCTCCGGCAACGACAGCAGAAGGCGACGACTTCCTCATGTTCACCGTGAGCGGTCTCGGCATCGCCGAAAACAACATCAATGTCAACCTCTATCCCAACCCGTCGGACGGCGCATTCACCGTCAACTGCCAAGGCATGACAAGAGTGACGGTCTGCGGACTGTGCGGCGAGACCGTCATCGATGTCACCACCACTGCCGACAGCTACGTCATCAGCGACCTCGACACAGGCATCTATTTCGTGAGAATTGAAACCGCGAAAGGCAGCACGACACAGAAAATCGTCAGATTGTAACATACGAGACGCAGCCAGCTGCGCTTCAGAAAAGCAAAAAGTCACCGTCGGCAAAGGCTGGCGGTGACTTTTTATAAATTCTGTAACTCCTTTATATATCTTTGCAGCGAAAATGTACTTTTTATTCTAAAAATGTGTACAATTCATTTTTGCGATTATAAATTTTACATTTTTTTACAATTCCGTCGCTTCCAGGCCAGAAAGTGACGTAATTGTGTTAAAAACCTTTTACAAATCAGGTTTTTCTTCAAGAGTTGCATCTCCGCACCAAAACTTTACTGTATCTTTGCGACGTGAGTTTATCCGTTTTTCAAATTATTAATTAAATTTTTTTATCATGGCAAAAATAACAGTAGAAAACACAGAGATTACCGTATTGAAAGTTAATGA
>JAKSMZ010000071.1 GCA_024400355.1 Bacteroidales bacterium | reverse complement strand
GATAAATTCTTGCGTTACGTCGCCGTTGAGACGACATCAGACGAAAATTCGGAGACACAGCCAAGCTCACAGAAGGAGTTTGACCTGCTTCGCATGTTGCAGAAAGAGCTTCAGGATATGGGAATCAAAGCCGACCTTGATGAATATGGTTATGTGATGGCGACGATTCCAGCAAATTCCGACAAGGAGATACCTGCAGTCGGTTTCATCGCTCACGTTGACACGTCGCCTGATGCTTCCGGCAAAGACATAAAACCGCAGATTATCGAGAATTATCAGGGTGGCGACATCTTGCTTAACGCAGAAAAGGATATTGTACTGAGAGTGAGTGAGTTCCCTGAGATGCAGCAATATATCGGGAAGACGATGATTACTACTGACGGCACGACGTTGCTCGGCGCTGACGACAAAGGCGGTGTGGCTGCTATCATGTGCGCCGCAGAATACATCGTTGAACATCCAGAATTCAAACATGGTGAGATAAAAATCGGTTTCACTCCTGACGAGGAAATCGGCCGTGGTGTCGCAAAGTTTGATGTAAAGAAATTCGGTGCGCGTTATGCTTATACCATCGACGGTGGAGAAATCGGCGAACTCGAATACGAAAACTTCAACGCCGCCGCCGCGAAGATCCACATACAGGGAAGCAACATTCACCCTGGCTATGGAAAAGACAAGATGGTCAACTCGATGCTTATCGCCATGGAACTCAATTCGATGCTTCCTGTCGAACAGCGTCCGGCGTACACATCGGGTTATGAGGGGTTCTTCCACCTGACGGAAATCAACGGGACGGTGGAGGAGACGACGATGAGTTACATCATCCGCGACCACGACAGGGCAAAGTTTGAGGCGAAGAAAGAACTCATGACTTCGATCGCCGAATATCTCAACAAGAAATATGGTGACGTGGTGAAGCTCGAACTGAAGCATCAGTATTACAATATGCGTCAGGAGGTTGAGCCTCATTACTTTATCGTTGAGAAGGCAATCAAAGCCATTGAGATGGCTGGCATAAAGCCGAAGGTTCAGCCTATACGCGGCGGCACCGACGGCGCGAACCTCAGCTTCATGGGGCTGCCATGTCCGAACATCTTCGCCGGCGGGCATAACTTCCATGGCAAGTACGAATACGTTCCGCTCGAAAGCATGGAGAAAGCTTCGGAGGTGATTTTGAATATCGTGAAACTGTTTGAAGAATAACGTGTTATGAAGAATCCCGCATCAGGACGGTGCGGGATTTTTTTACTCGGAAAATCTGCGTTTTCAGCTTGTTTCCTGACAGTGTTATGTGCTTCTTTTTCTAACGCTTCGCGTTCTTTTAACTCTACTCTCTTAACGTTTAACTCTGAACTCCGGGTTCAATTCATAAAACTTCTCTTCAAAAGTCCTAACTCTGTTCAGTGATTTGCGGGTCCAGTCGAGGCGGATCTCCTGTTTTTCTTCTTCGGAAAGCTGCCAGCGGATGTCGCTTCTGTGAAGGCGTTGTGTCAGTGTGTACATCAACAGTGCAGCCGACACGCTGATGTTGAAACTCTCAGTGAATCCATGCATCGGGATCTGTACGTACATGTCGGCGTGTTCAAGCGCGTAGTCGGTGAGGCCCGTCTTTTCGGTACCGAAGACCACGGCGATGGGCTTGTCGAGCGGAAGCGTGTCGGGTGTGTAGTCGTTCTGATGCGGACACGTCGCCACGATTTTATAGCCTTTGCTGTGAAGCAGGTCGAACGCCTCAGGCGTGTTGAATTCATTGACGTTGTATTTGTGCAGGTCAAGCCACTTTGTGCTCCCAACGACAATCTCAGGGTTGATGTCGTAAACCCATTGGTTTTCAATGATATGAATGTCTTGGATGCCCGTCAGGTCACAGCTTCTCAACACCGCACTCGCGTTGTGCGACTGGTAAATGTCCTCCAAAACGATGGAGATGTGGCGAGTCCTGTATTCCAAGACCTGCTCAAATCTGTTTTTCCTTTCCTCTGTGACAAATCCTGAAAGAAATTCGTATAGTTTCTGATCTTTTTCTGTCATTTTCTAATATTTAAGTGCAAGTTTTTTATTGTTTAAGTACAAATAACACAATTGTGTTCAAAGCCGTGATTCGAAATTTATATCCGAATTGCAATTTACGTGTGTGTCTATTTTTGTTATAACCGATTGAATTTATGATGATTACATCAATGACAAATCACAATAATTTGTGCTTTGAAAAATTTTAGCAAATATATGAAAATTTTTGTCAGGCCAATGAAGAAAAATCGTAAATTTGCAGCTCGAAAATAGGTACAGAAATGGCAAAAGAAAATTTACAGAAAGACGAGGAACGTCTCGAATCCATTGAATCAACATTGGGTAGTGCTGAATTGTTTATTGAGAAGAACCAAAAGACAATCATTGGTGTTGTTGTCGCAATTATCATTGTTGTTCTTGCAATTTTCGGTTATAAGAAATGGTATCAGGAGCCGCGTGAAGAGAAGGCACAGGCTGCGATTTTCCGTGCAGAGGCTTTGTTTGAAAAGGATGATTTCGCGACAGCCCTTAACGGAAACGGCAACGATGTGATTGGTTTTCTTGAAGTTATCAATGAATATGGTGGAACAAAGACAGCGAATCTCGCTAAATATTACGCAGGTATTTGCTGCCTTAACACTGGCGATTTCAGCAACGCCGTCAAGTATCTCGGTGAGTTCAAAGGCGAAGACCAGTTGGTTAAGCCCCTTGCAATTGGCGCGATGGGTGATGCAAACCTTGAGCTTGGCAATGTGGCCGAAGCTGCAAAATGCTACGAGAACGCAGCCAAGGCTTCAAGCAACTCATTCACGTCACCGATGATGATGATGAAGGCCGCTCTCACTTACGAGATGGCAGAGAATTACGCCAAGGCAGTTGAAATGTATAAGGCTATCAAGGCTGATTTCCCTAACAGCACTGAGGCCCGTGACATTGAGAAATACATCACAGCAGCCCAAATGAAGCTCGCAAAATAAGGAATTATTATTTGAATGATAATAGTAACAGCCTGGTTCTGAATAAGAATCAGGCTTTTTTACAAAAAAAATGTGATATGAGAATCGTATATTTTGGAACACCTGAGATTGCCGCCTCACAGCTTGAGGCGATATTGAATGCCGGTTATGAAGTGGTCGCCGTCGTGACGACTCCTGACCGTCCTGCCGGTCGCGGCAAACAATTACATGCCTCTGAAGTGAAAGAATGTGCACTTAGACACGGACTGCCGGTACTTCAACCGGAGAGACTTAAAGATGAATCTTTCATCGGGCAGTTGCGCTCATATAATGCTGATCTGTTTGTCGTGGTGGCGTTCAGAATGCTTCCGGAAATCGTGTGGAGCATGCCTCCGCTCGGGACATTCAACCTCCATGCGTCGCTCCTCCCGCAATATCGTGGTGCGGCTCCGATAAACCATGCGATAATCAATGGTGAAACGCAGACCGGCTTAACAACGTTTCTCCTTGATAAAGAAATAGATACAGGTGCAATCATAATGCAGGAGAAAGTCGCGATAGGGGAGACAATGAATGCCGGAGAACTTCACGACACACTGATGGAACTTGGTAACAGCGTCGTTGTCAAGACTTTGAAAATGATCGAGAATGGAGAGGTCAACCCTAAAACACAGAACTCAGTGATAGAGAAAGAAAAACTTGTGTTGAAACCCGCCCCCAAGATTTTCAAGGAGGATTGTTATATAGATTGGAATAAGAAAGGCCGTGACATATATAATTTCGTGAGGGGACTCTCTC
Source organism: Bacteroidales bacterium (assembly GCA_024400355.1). GTDB lineage: Bacteria > Bacteroidota > Bacteroidia > Bacteroidales > F082 > Limimorpha. The sequence goes on along the minus strand of JAKSMZ010000071.1, from coordinate 2,742 downwards.
CATATCCGGCCGCACATGCGAAGATCCAAAAACCTGATGGCGAAATTATTGACTTGAAGGTGTTTGAGACAAATATTTCTGATAAAAATAACGAAAATGGCGTAATTTTCAGCATCGAAACCGACAAAAAATCATATTTGAGGGTGGTTGTGAATGATGCTTTGGTGAATATCACAATGTTGCAACAGCCTGGAAAGAAAGCGATGAAAATTGCGGAATTCCTTAGGGGAACTAATGTTTCCGAGGATTGGAAACTTGTTTTATAAGTCGTGATATTTGCTGTTTTTGATTGTTCAAAAAAAAATAAAAAAAATCTTTTTATTTAAAAAAAATCTTTTAATTTTGCGAGGTAAATGAAGTTAAACCTCATAAAATTAACAAAATGAATAAAATAGAATTAGTAAATGTGGTGGCCGAGAAAGCTGGTCTCACAAAAGTTGACGCAAAAAAAGCAGTTGACGCAGTCGTCAAGGCAACAGTGGAGGCAATTAATAATGGTGAACGCGTTTCATTAGTTGGCTTCGGAACATTCATGACGGTATCACGCAAGGCACGTAAAGGCCGCAACCCACAGACAGGTGCGAAGATTATGATTCCGGAAAAGAAGCTTGTGAAGTTCAGAGCTGGTTCTGGATTTGCAAAATAAGTTTACTTATTATCATCACAAGAGGTCGCAATATGCGGCCTCTTTTTATTTGAAGAGTCTCGACTGGCGTTGTCTTGGTTTTAAGTTGCCGTATTCATCTTTGTCTATGATTTCATTGTCAAGCATCCAGCGTACTGTTTCAAGCACCTTCTCCTCGAGATGTCCCTTCGCCAATGATGGCGTTTCAAAGACTGGGATGACCCTTCTCTCAAGTTCATCAAGTATCACCTTGCTGATGTCATCGTATTCGGCATCGTTGATTCTCATTTGATTACGTATGCTACAGACGTCACATCTGCCACATCTGCTTCTTATGTTCTCGCCGAAATAACGCAAAAGCTGGACGCTGCGGCATTCTTTGTCGTTATTTACAAAATCGATGACCGCCTGGACACGCCGTGAGGCATCTTCTTTCCTGTCTCTGTAAATCTCATCGGAAAGCGTAAAGTGTTTTGTGTCCTGACGCTCCGTAACGAATTGAATCTGAGGCTTGTCGCTCCGTTGGATGTATGTCAGGAAGTTGTAACTTTCTAATTTCTTCAAGATTCCACAGACTTTTTCCACGCTGATGCCGAGTGCCACACTGAACTGTTCTTCTCTAATTCTCACAAAGTCGGAAAGTATGCCCGGAAAACTCCGGAGCATGAATTTTATCGTTTGGTCGAAAGCCGGATATTCCATCTGAAAACGATAAAGATCTTCACGACCAGCTGTAATCATAATCTGCGAGGGCGTGTTCATTGCCTCTGTCATGGCAATAAGTCCTTCTTTTTCAATGAGTTTTAATGAGTTGAAGACTTCAAGGACAGGAATGTTGTAACGGTGCGCAAAATCTGTCATGTCGAAGTCGTAACATCTCCCGGCACCCGCTCCAACTGGAATTTGAAGATGATTACAAAGAGCATCGTATATTGCCTTGATGCGGTTAAGTTCTGGATAAGATGATTGTAAATTATCTTTAAGTTGTTGAATATCAGTGTCTGCGACTAATAAAAACGCTTCTGATGGCTTGAGGTCGCGTCCTGCTCTGCCCGCCTCTTGGAAATAAGCCTCAAGGCTGTCGGGAAGGTCCATGTGGACAACCAGGCGCACGTCTGGCTTGTCAATGCCCATGCCGAAAGCGTTGGTGGCAACGATGACTTTAATCTTTCCGTCCATCCATTGCCGTTGGCGCTCGTCGCGTGTCCTGGCATCAATGCCGGCATGGTAAAACGTTGCGCTTATCCCGACCGACTGCAACCAGTCGGCGATGACTTTGGTCCTGCGTCTGTTCCGCACGTAAACGATGCCGCTGCCGCTTTCCATCCGCATGAAAAGACGATACATCATGCTGTATTTGTCGGCGATGTGCATCACGTTGTATGTGACGTTCTTGCGCTCGTAACTTGTCTGGAAAACGTTTTTCTCCTTGAAACCTAAGCGTAACTGAATGTCTTCCACTACTTTAGGTGTCGCTGTCGCTGTGAGGGCGAGGACTGGCGTGTCTGGAATATATTGCCGTATTTCGGCGATTTTCAGGTATGGAGGACGAAAATCATATCCCCATTGCGAGATGCAGTGCGACTCGTCGATGGCGAGAAGACACACTTTCATTTTCTTAATCGCTTCGATGAAAGCATCGGTCATGAGACGTTCCGGTGAGACGTAGAGGAACTTTAATCTGCCGAAAACAGCCTGATTATAAGCAAGTTCCACTTCGCTCGGATGCATACCTGAAAATATCGCAGAAGCAGGAATATTGATGTTCTTCAGATGTTGAACCTGGTCTTTCATGAGTGATATGAGCGGCGTGACTACGATGCAGACACCTTCCATCGACATTGCTGGTACTTGAAAACATATCGATTTTCCGCCACCGGTCGGGAGAAGCGCGAGTGTGTCGCGGCCTGAAATCGCGCAGTCAACGATGTCTTCCTGCATTGGCCGGAACGACGGATAGCCCCAGTATTTCAAAAGCACAGAACGCGTCAGCTCACTCATGATTGATTTTTTCTGCAAAAGTAATATTTATTTTCAAAAACAATTGGTTTGAATATTAAATTCAAGACGAAATTTTGTAAAAACATTCACAGAACAAAAGAAAATCACTGGCTTTT
>JAKSMZ010000070.1 GCA_024400355.1 Bacteroidales bacterium | reverse complement strand
GGATGTTTCTCTGTGAGGACGATGCCTTCAGGGGTGATTTCCATGACACCCATTTCAGTGATGATCATATTGACCTGACCTGCCGCCGTGAGTGGCAACGTGCAGTTCTTCAGGATTTTAGGAGCGCCTTTCTGTGTGTGTTCCATGGTGAGGATAACGCGTTTTGCGCCGACTACGAGGTCCATTGCGCCGCCCATGCCAGGTGCCATCTTTCCGGGGATGATCCAGTTGGCGAGGTTGCCCTTCTCATCGACCTGCAATGCGCCGAGGAAAGACACATTGACGTGACCGCCGCGGATGATCGCAAATGATGTCGCTGAATCGAATGTGCAAGCACCCGGATTTAAAGTGATGAAACCACCACCTGCATTAATGAGGTTCTTGTCTTCTTCGCCTTCAGCCGGGGTCGCACCCATGCCCATGGCGCCGTTTTCCGTCTGAAGAGTGACTGACACACCTTCCGGAAGGTAGTTAGGAATCAATGTCGGGATACCAATACCGAGGTTAACCACATCACCATCATGCAACTCTTTGGCTGCTCTTCTCGCGATGACTTCTCTCATTTCGTTTTTGTCCATGATATTAAATTTTATTGTTGTTATACTTTTCTCTTAACTTAACCAAAACATTACTTCATTCCGCGTTTCACCATCTCGGCAACAATGAACGAAGCAACATCATCGGCGTATGTGTTCATGCCGAAGCCGGCGTCGTAGCCGAGTTCCTTTGCAAGCTCATGTGTGATACGTGCGCCGCCACAGCAAAGAATCATCTTGTCGCGGAGACCTTCGGCTTCCATCAGTTCGACGAGATTCGTGAGGTTCTTGATATGAACGTCTTTCTGCGTGACCGTCTGCGAAATAATGAGAGCGTCGGCGTGAAGCTCGATGCCTTTGGCGATGAACTCTTCATTCGGGACCTGGCTGCCGAGGTTATATGCCTCAATCATCTCGTAGCGCTCCAGCCCGTAGTGGCCGGCGTAGCCTTTCATGTTCATGACGGCGTCGATGCCGACCGTGTGAGCGTCAGTGCCCGTGCTGGCTCCGACAACAACAATCTTACGGCCTATGTTCTCCTTGATGAATTTGTCGGTTTCGTACATATCCATCACGTTCGACTCGACTTTCGGAACGTATATTGTGCTGTAATTCACCGTATGTGTGCAACTCCCGTAGCAGTTGAAGAATGTGAACCCCGGTGTGAGTTCTTTATAATAAACCACTGCCGGATTTTCGAGGCCCATGCTCTTGATGAGTTGTTTCGCAGCCTCAACCGCTTCAGCACCACACGGCACCGGCAAAGTGAAGCTCAACTGAACCTTACCATCGTTCATTGTATCGCCATACGGCTTGATTTTTGTCAAATCCAAGGTCTTGTCGAAATCCTTGGCTTCCATTGAATATAATCCTTCGCTCATATATTTGTATTTAATTAGTTATCAATTCATTATAAATAAAATTCACACCATAGCCGGCGTGTCACGTTAAATTTTGCAAATATAATATATATTTTAATATATGTAACAAAAATATTCTCCAATTTGACATAAAAAAACGCCACCGGAAACCGATGACGTCTTTATTGATTTCATGCCTTACTCAGCATTTTTTACATTTTTTCTTGAAAATTTTTGACCGCAGCAGGAACAGCGTAAACAATGTGAACACTGCAATGCAACAGCCCAATGTTATCAATGTCGCCTCCCAGCTTTGCGGTCCATACCCGACTAAAAGCAGCACAGGGAATCCGAGTACGACAGCCGGAAGTGTCTGAAGCACAAGGTTGTTCGCCGCCGGCGTCTCGAACTTCGGGTCGATTTCGCGAAGCAGAATCATGCCGTTGCTCGCCGTGCCGGTAAGCATTCCGAACATGCTGAAAAATCCTTCATAACGGTAATTCGGGAAGATATGCTTGCACATCACGTTGACGTAGAAGAATGTCGCTACTGCGCCCAACGTGCAGACGAGGACGAAAGGTAATGCGAATCCTCTGAACTCAGCGAAATTAATTGCAGCTGTGCCGGCAACGATCATCACGTCAAACGCCGAGCCACTGATCCTGTTCAAAAGATAATTGTTGATGTATTCCCGCTTGAGTATTTTCGCTTTCTTGAAGCCATTCATGACCCATTTCACAAATATGCCAAAAAGCGTGCCAAGCAGGAAGTTGAAGCCCCACATCAACGGTTTCAAAGTGTTCGTTCCGAATGTTCCAAGGTCGAGGCTTTGTATCCAGTTGTTGAACAGGAAAACAAGGAAATACGTGAAAATCACAAGGCAAAGCTGGATTGACATTTTGTCAACTGACTCAGTATCAGGTATTTCGTTCTCGCCTTCATAGTCTTGCAGCGTGTTGATTTGACGCTCTTTCAACTCTGAAATACTGATTTTGCCTTTCTTTCTGAGTATGTTCATGTAAATGACACCGATCACGCTGCCGACAATGAATCCGGTCGCCGCAATTGAAAGGCCAAAGTCTGCACCAGGGAATGTAATGCCCTGATCAGCAGCATAGTTCATGTAAATGACACCGAAATTCAATGCCTGTCCCGGGCCTTGCCCGTAACCCATCGGAAGCAGCAGACCTGCCGCATAGAAAATCTTCTTTCCAAAATAAAACATCGGGATCGTAACAAGCAGACCTACAATGCCTTGCAGAATATACGTGCTCGCTGTCAAGGTGCCGGTCTCAATCACTTTCATCGTGCTCGACTTCGATTCAATCCTGTTGTTTTTCAGCGCTAACGCAACAAAGCCGATACCTAAGGCATGGTACGTTATGATTTCCATCGACGTTTTGTCAACAAAAGAATTCATTCCTGGTATCGCTTTGAAAATCAATATCAAAGCACCACCAATCAATGCTGACGGAATAAGACTTTTTCTAAGAAACGGGACTTTCATCCTCAATGCATTGCCAAGCAAAAGCCCGATCGCGATGATGCCAAACTGTATCAGCATCCCCCAGACTTCCGGCGTGGCAAACGATTTGACCATTAGTATTGTATTCATATCTTAAAAATTTGACCGCAAAAATAGTAAAATATTTTACTGTATCAACATTTATTACAAATATTACAAAAAAAGAGTCAGATCTGTTAATCTGACTCTTTAATTTTGGTCAAACACTACTTCAATAACCTATTCATTATGAAGATATTACACAAGCGTAGATGTGACAAAACAACAAAACCATCACATAACTTGCATTGTTTGATCCCAAAAACAACCAACCAATTTGCTGCAAAGGTATATTAAAAATCGCAAGTAAAACGCAAAAACAAGTTAACGGCTGTCAAATTTCAGTTTACGGCAGAGTTTATTTGAGTTTTTCCTCCAAGGCAAGAATAATGTCGCGATATTTTGCCGCGCTCATGAAATCGAGCAATTTGACAGATTTTTCCATGTTTTTCTTGGCTTCCTGAATTGCCTTTTTGATGTCGGTCTGCGAGTTGTAAACCGCCTGTTTTTCTTCGGCGACTGCTTTCACATATTCCTCCGGTTTTTCGTATTCCTTGCCATACGGTTTGCCGACAGTCTCGCTCCAAGCATTGTCCAATGGTTTGATGATAGTCTTTGGCACGATGCCATGTGCTTGATTATAAGCGATTTGTTTCTCCCTGCGTCTATGCGTCTCGTCGATGGTTTTCTGCATTGATTCAGTAATCTTGTCGGCATACATGATGACTTTACTGCCCGCGTTTCTGGCGGCACGGCCTGCTGTCTGCGTTAGCGAGCGCTCCGAACGGAGGAAGCCTTCCTTGTCAGCATCGAGTATTGCAACCAGCTGAACCTCAGGCAAATCCAAGCCTTCACGCAATAGGTTGACTCCGACGAGCACATCAAAATCACCACGCCTCAACCCCATCATGATCTCAACTCTGTCGAGGGTGTCAACATCTGAATGTATGTAACGGGTATTGATTTCCAGATTATTAAGGTAATTGGTCAGCTCTTCCGCCATCCTTTTTGTCAATGTCGTGACAAGCACCCGTGAGTTTTTCTCAAGTACCTTCCTTATTTCCGCCACAAGGTCATCAACCTGATTGGTGCTTGGCCTGACTTCAATGACGGGGTCAAGAAGTCCTGTAGGCCGTATAAGCTGTTCAACATAAACGCCTTGTGTCTGCTGCAGCTCATAGTCGCCAGGTGTCGCACTTACGTATATAGTCTGTCCCGTAAGTGACTCAAACTCATCAAATTTAAGCGGTCTGTTGTCTAACGCCGACGGCAGTCTGAAGCCATATTCGACGAGAGTCTGCTTCCTCGAACGGTCACCGCCATACATGCCTCTGATCTGCGAGACGGTGACATGGCTTTCATCGATAATCGTGATGAAGTCATCAGGGAAAAAGTCAAGGAGACAGAACGGTCGCGTCCCGGGCTGTCGTCCGTCAAAATATCGCGAATAATTCTCTATCCCGGAACAGTAGCCGAGTTCTCTTATCATCTCAACGTCGTGATTCACACGGTCTTCAAGGCGTTTCGCGTCTTCAAACTTGCCTATTTCCCGGAAATACTCCGCTTGTTTGAACATGTCAAGCTGTATCTCCTCTGTCGCCGTCTTGATTTTGTCTTTTGAAGTCACAAAAATATTTGCCGGAAACAGTGTGATATTCTGCAACGTCTCGATGCGCGTCCCGTTTATCGGGTCGAAAGATTCAAGCTCATCAACCTCATCATCAAAGAAAATTATCCTGTACGGGATGTCGGAATATGCCGGAAAGATGTCAACGGTGTCGCCTTTGACGCGGAATCTGCCACGTATAAACTCAATGTCATTGCGTGAATACAGTGAGTTTGTAAACTGCAAAAGCAACGCGTCACGGTCTATCTTCTGTCCCACCTCGATATTGATGACATTTTTACTGAAATCCTCAGGGTTTCCTATGCCATAAATACATGATACTGAGGATACTACAATAACATCCCTCCTCCCCGAAAGCAACGCTTGGGTCGTACTCAGACGCAGTTTGTCAATCTCGTCATTTATCGACAAGTCCTTCTCGATATATGTATTGGTAGCCGGAATGAAAGCCTCTGGCTGGTAATAGTCGTAATATGAAACAAAATACTCTACTCTGTTCTCAGGAAAGAACTGTTTGAACTCGCTATATAATTGAGCAGCAAGTGTTTTATTGTGGCTCAGGATCAGTGCCGGACGGTTCAGCTCAGCAAGCATGTTCGCTATCGTGAACGTCTTGCCTGAACCGGTCACACCCAGCAAAGTCTGGTACCTCTCCCCTGCCAGAACGCCCTGTTTCAGCTGCTCGATAGCTTGTGGCTGATCACCCGTCGGTTTAAACGTTGAGTCAATTTTATAATTCATAATCAATTACTTACATTAAATGTCGCCACAATCGGATAATGATCCGACATATTTTTCCTTATTGTCTTGAATGTGAAGACCTTAACGTTTTCATCATGCCAAAAATAATCAATTCTAAGCAAGGGAAGTTTTCCGCAATATGTTTTTCCGATCCCATGTCCGGATTCGAGAAAAGCGTCATTGAGACCGACTTTTTTCATCTGCTGATAGGTATATGACAGCGGCGTGTCGTTGAAATCACCGCATATAATGATAGGAATATTGTTTTCAGGAAGGTTATCGACAATGATTTTCGTGTCTTTTGTCCTTGCCACAAAGCCGTCCTTCAGCTTTGAAATAACCGACTTTCCTTTCGATGAGTTTTCGACAAGATTCCTTGTATCACCAAGATACTCAATTTCATCTTTTGTGATGTTATACGACTGCAGATGTGTGTTCTGGAGATAAAAGCGCCCCAACGAGCCAGCCTTGACGAGTTTTACAAAACCCGCAGCACCGGTTGCATTGAACATCTCGGTATATTCGTCATCTTCAAGCGGAAACTTCGAGAAAATGATATTGCCGCGATGACTGAATCTATTGACACTGTGGTATTTACAGCCTATTTTCACACCAAAATCATCAGCCTTTTCATTCGGCCACGCACCGCCTTCCTGCAGACAGACAATGTCTGGCCTCTCTTCCTTTATCAATTGAATCACACTGGCTTCAACCATCTCACGGGTCCCGCTGGCATTTGTGACATCACGAAAATTTGCCACATTGTACGACATGATCTTTATGTTTCCCGGATCAAAAGTCTCTTTCTTCACTGAGCATGACCGCATGAATCCGGGCACCGCGATAATAAGAGCCACACAACTGATTATCAATGATCTTCTGGCTTTCATGAACAGTAATAACGCGAACAGAAAAACATCAGCGAACAATATCACCCAAAACGCAAGTCCGAAGTATGAAGTCCAAACAAACGCAGCAGGTGAAATGTATGGATTTATCGCACATAAAGCCGTGGCTATCAAAGCAATAAAAGCGAAGACAGCCACAAGAAAAATCAGCAGCCGTCTGAAAAACGTTTTCTTTCCACCTATCTCTTTCTTGCTCATGTCAGTTCTTTTTGCTTTGTTTGAAAAGAAACTCTTTCTCCTCCCTGGTCAGATTGTCGTATCCGTTTTTGGAAATCTTATCGAGAATCTCATCTGTTCTTTTCTGATCATCAGCACGTTCCTTGTTGTATTGTTCATCCGATTTCGGACGTTGATACGACCATCCGTCGCGCGAATTT
>JAKSMZ010000007.1 GCA_024400355.1 Bacteroidales bacterium | reverse complement strand
CCCTGATTAACAGTCAGATGCTCTAACCAACTGAGCTAAGGAGGCGTTTCAACAGATTTTATTTCTCCGTTTGCGAGTGCAAAAGTACAATGTTTTTCAATACGCGCAACAAAAAAATTGCATTTTTTCTAAATTATTTTTTACCTACTGATAATCAATAATTTATCATGATAAACTTTTATGTTTTCCATTAAAAGAACGTTTTCCAGAGTATCTTTAAATCCAAAAAAATGCTCCAGTTATCTAAATATTGCAGATTAATCTTCACCTTATCGGGATAAATCACCTCATCATTGTAGCGTTTCGGGTCGGCTTGTTCAGCGAGAATCCTGTCTTCATGTCGGTATTTCAGCGATGCGGGCCCCGTTATCCCGGGACGGAGCTTCAGCAGTCTGCGGTCATCGCCCTCAAGTCTGTCGGCATAACCCGGCACATCGGGGCGCGGCCCGACGAAACTCATGTCACCTATTAATACATTAATGAGTTCAAAAAGTGTGTCAATCTTCGTTTCACGCAACCATTTCCCGAAAGGCAGGACACGCTCGTCATCATAAACCGAGATTGAGCCTCCTTGTTCGGAGTTTTCTTTCATGGTACGTATCTTGAAGATTCTGAACGGCTTGGCATCTTTCCCGATACGAACCTGCCGGTAAAAGAACCTCCCGCCGTGCATTTTTATCTTATGAATGACAAAAAGGCCCAGAAAAAACGGCGACAACAATATCAAGCCGAGCAACGAAAAGACACGGTCAAAGATAAACTTCAAAATCATACTTATCATCTTAAAATCTCAACGCGATCTCATGCATTTTCAACAATGCCTTCACACTTCTGTTCGGGAAAATATTCCTGAACGGAAACAGCATCCTAACCACAATCCCGAACCACCATTTATAATGAATTTTCAGTTTGCAATAAGCCTTTCTGAATTTGAAATTTTGAATCAGAAATGGCTGAATATTAGAATGTTCCGTGACACTTCGTGAGCCATCGGTCACATACTTGAATTTTTTCCCGCCAAGGTAAAACTCATTCAACGTGAAGAAGAAACCATAGTACGGATACGATGTATTGTGCTTATACTCAGGGAGAACCGTCACCAAATTGTAAAAACACGCATTGCCGTAAAGCCGGATGACGGCAAAACCAACGAGTCGGCCGTCGCACTTGTCGAAAGTGCCCCAGAACTCATGATTTTCCACTTGCCATGAAGCGAGAAGTCGGGAAAACACCAGCCTGTTCATCACGCGGTCTTGCTTTTCGTACGCGTCATAAACTTTTTCTATTATCGCAAAGCCCTGGTTTTCAATAACTTGTTTGTCAATCATCCGATATTCAAAACGACTCAACGCGCGTCTGACTTTATTACGCTCGTTTGATGAAAGCTCATTCATGCCGTCAAACGAGTCTTTTATGACATACCAGAAGTCCGACTCTTCCTTCTGGTCGAAATCGAAAGTGTTTCTGACCATCCAGCCGCCTTTTTTCAGCAGCTCATTGCATTCATTGTCAGTGAGTTGTCTGTCGAAATGCGGTGCCGAAATCCAGGCGTGGCGATAAAGGGAGAAATCCAACATTTTTACTTGATAAGTTTGTCAGAAAATTTCCTGTCGAAATGGGAATATATTGAGATATGCGCCGCTGTCAGTATCACAGCAATGGCAGTCATATAGAGATACCTGTGAGCAACGTGGAAGAATCCGATGTTGATTGCAAGCTGCAGTGCAGCATAGATGCCCGACACCACCACCTGCGGGATACGGCCTTCGTTTGAAAGCAGCTGAAAGATCTGCGACCTGTGCGGATGAAAGATATTCTTCCGCAGGAACAGACGCCGAATGACAGTGAAGCCACCGTCGGCACCATAGACGATAAGGAAGACCATGTAGCTAAACTGCCCTGGCGACATTATTACCAGCCTGGCAATCAGATAGATGATAATACATCCCATACATATCGACCCGACATCGCCGGCGAAACACACGGCCTTTTTCCTGAAATTGAAAAACAAAAATATCAGATCGGCGAAAATGACATACACAATGAAGTTTGTATAGACAAACCATGTCACTTTCTCATTGATATACAGCAAGGTGCAGAGTGTAACCAAGGAATAGATACCGGTCATGCCGTTGATTCCGTCCATGAAATTATACACATTAAGGATGCAGATACATACGAAAATGATTATCAGCGTTTTCCACCCGTCGATGTTAAACACATTCAACTGATAAAGTATCATCGCGAAGCCGATAATTTGAAACACAAGGCGTATCTTCGTGTCAACCGGCCTGACGTCATCACAGAAGCTGACCACGGCAACGATGGTGATTCCGAGGAAAAGCCACAGCTCCCATATTCCGGGAGTCAGGATGAAATACAGTAAAACCGCGAAATAAAAAATCACTCCGCCACCACGGATTGTCATGTCACTATGTGAGCTCCTGCAATTCGGGAGGTCGTATATCTTAATCTTTTTTGCCACCCCAAAATATCCCATCTCAATGACTAACAACAATATAAAAATCACAAAATTTTGCAAGACGATATTCATCGCATCCTATTTTTTTATCAAATCAATAATTTTACCAAAATAACGCAGCGACTGAAGGAAGAAGTTGCTCGGGACTCCATGCGCTCTCACCGATGCTATATGTTCTCTCATGATGGTTTTGTGGGTCATCATTCCAGATGACGACGCGCCGCCTGTACGCATCACGACGAAATCCACAGGGATATATTTCATTGCGATGTCTTCGACCCAGACGAAACGCACAAACATGTCATAATCAGCGGTTATCTTATAATCGATATTATAATAGCCATATTTTTCGAAGCATGACTTCTTTGCATAAAACGATGGATGAGCCGGCATCATGCCGTAAATGATTTTTTTTCTGGTAAACTTCGCCGAGCTATACCTTCTTACTATTTTTGTAACATCTTTATTATCAACGTAAATCACGTCACCATAAACACCATCTATATCATCATACGTCTCAAATTCAGCATTCACCTTTTCAAGTATGTCGTCAGCGGCGAAAAAGTCATCGCTGTTCAGGATTCCGACGACATCGCCTGTGGCCATCCTGATGCCTTTGTTCATGGCATCGTAAATGCCCCTGTCGCGTTCCGACACCCAGCGCAGGCGGCCTTCAAAACGCGGTTCAAACTCCTTGACGATTTCCATGGTGCCATCGTCAGAGCCACCGTCAACGATTATATATTCAACGTCTTTATATGTCTGACCGAGAACGCTTTGCATGGTGTCGCGCAAAGTCTTGGAGCTGTTGAAAGTCGCTGTAATCAATGAAATCTTCACCTGTCAGATATTTTAATCATCAATCCAGATATTCGTCAAGCACGCCTCTTTTCCTGTAGCTTTCAAACATCTTATGTTCTTTCCTTTTCAGTAACATATTGATAATGAACTGAGGCATATAATATTTGAAATAACTGACTATCTTTTGCAGTCCGATTTTCCATTTTGGCATCTGGTAGTTGAGCCATTGTACAGGTGTCTGCCAGTCTTCTCCATACCAGAACTCCATCACGCCGGTCAGGTCAGTCGGAGCGTTGAACATGACGCCTTTGAAATTGATTGCTGCCTGGTTTTCGAAAAATTTCCTTGGGAGCGGCTCGCCGCAGTTCACCATGAGTTTCTCATTGTACTTCTTGAAGAAATAGATGTCGATGTACTCATTGTTTCTGATTATTGAGATCAGTCCCCGCGGGTCCCAGCGTGCTACTTCAAAGCCATTTTCCCGCAGCTCAAAAAGCATCGACATGAATTTTTCTTTGTCGTTAAAGTCAGCGCCGACATCGATATCTTCATCGTGAGCAATGAAGTCTTTTTCCCTCACCGCGCCGAGCAAGGTACCGTACGCCAAGAAGAACCGGAACGAATTACGGTCACATATTTCCTTGAAAAGACACAGATTATCAAAGGCTTTCACCTTATCAATCGGCTTCCAGCCAAGATAAATCGTGATAAGTTTGTAATGATAATTCCCTTTGGGAGTCTTGATACGTGGCATTTTATAATTGATTATATGTTTACAATCTGTTTATTGTCAGTCTGAAGCAGAGTTTATCCGTTATTTTTATGTCGTGAAGTCAAAAAACTCTTGATTTTCCTTTTTATCTTGAATGGAATAAGTTGATTCACCTTATTGTATAGTGTATTGTTATTTTTATAGAAACAACGGTCGAAATCGAAGTCAGGCACCACGTAACGCGGATGCTGCAGCGGGAACTCAAGTTCCTGTGTCGCCATGTACCTGCTCTGATTGACATTGAAAGCTGTGTGTGTGGCACCTTCGCCGAAGCCAATGTTGGAGATGAGGCTGACTTTCGGGAAAACCGAGAGTTGGTTCTGCGCCGACAACGTGAAATACCACTGCCAGTCCCATGCGCTGACGTGCTTACAATCGACGGCACGCAGACGATAACGCCAATAACGGCCATCGACAGCGCAGTATCCGATATTCTTTATGATTGACGGTTCGTAATGTGTGCCGCGCCATGTCATGTCGAGGTCCATGTTCTTCCATGAGCGGCGCCACGTGCCCCAGCCGTTTGTCGATTTATATTTCGAGAAGCAGTAGCTGTCTTTGATCTTGTATTTCCTGATGTAGTTGGCACCGTCAACCATGCCGATGCGCTGGTCGTCTTTGTACCGCTCAAGCATCTCTGCCATGAACGGGAAGAAGCTGCGTTGTGGCAGGCAGTCATCTTCGAGAATTATTCCGACTTCCTCGTTTCCGAAGAGCCAGTTGATGGCTGTGCTTACGCCGAGTGAGCAGCCGACATTCTTCTCAAGGAAACGCGTCCTGACGTCACAGGGCCAGTCGATCTGTTTCAGCAGCCTGCCGCGCAAGTCTTCAACAATCTGCCGTTCTCCGGGACGGTTTTCACGCGGACCGTCGCAGGCGAGGTACAACTTCGTCGGCTGCACCTCCCTGATGCGCTCAAAGGTACGCATCACAATATCTTCACGGTTGAAGAAGACTAACAAAATCGGAATCTGATACATTTTAACTAATTTTACTGTAGATGTCATCAATGAAATCATCAACGGTATGGCTTTCGCAATAGTTGCAGTCATCAATGACAACGTCTCTTAAATCATTGATATTATTGAATTTGTCCAAACAAAGACCTATCTTGTATTCTTCAACGAGCTTGCCTATCAAACCTTTGGCGGGGACATAAACCGGCGTCTTGAATTGTGCACAGTAGCCTATGATCCCGCTGCTCGCACTGACCATACGATAAGGCAGCAGCACCTTGTCGGCGGTTTTCACCAGGCTCCCCATCATGCTGTACGGAAGGAATCCAATCTTCAGGATCACCTGAACGGAAGTATTCAACTCATTGATTGTCTTATAAAAAGAATCTTTTATCTCATTATCGAGGCGACCGGCGAAAACGACACAGTACTTGTTGCCGTCGATTGCCGGAGTGCGCTTTATCATGTCCAACACGTCGAGCGTCCCTTTCCTCATTTCAAGAGAGCCAAGATGAAGTATCATGCTACGCCCATCTTCAACACCAAGCTCAGCCCTGACATCACAGATGTCTTCATCATTGAAAGGAATATACGGGTCGGTAAGAAATCTGAACTTGTCGGTTTCCCAAATCTCATTCAATTTTGAAACAGAAGCCGAATCATTCAAGATGAAAATATCTTCAATATGTTTATTATTTGATAAAATATTGTATTTCAACTTATTAAGAATCTTTCCAACAAAAGACATTCTTTCCAATTCGTGCAGATAAATCGAATAAATGATTCCCGAGACTCGGCTTTTTCCAACAACAAAAGGCAGAAACGGCATGAAATTCATCAAAGTGCTCAGAAAAATCCTATCAGGTTTTGTCTCTTTTGCTACCGACTTCAGCTGCTGGCTCATCCGCCATGCTTTCGCGATGACATTTCCATTTCCTTCTTTATTTTCATAAAAATGAAAACTGACATTATCTGATTTATCCCATTGAAAATCAGTGCTTCTATCTTTGAAATCACTGCCAACCGCAAAGACATAACGGTTTTCGGGATGTTTCAGCGCCCCAAGATAAAGATGATGAAGATACTCAATGTGATGACCTTCAGTTCTCAGATCATAAATCAATACCGTACGCATCTGTAACTCTTTGATTGATACTTCATTCAACGCAACGCATTTTTCACCATGCCTATCAGCTCGCCCATCTGTTCATCTTTCCTCATCATAAACCAATATATCGCAACCGAAATCCCGACACCCGCCAAAAGCTGAACCAAACTGTTACCAACCGGCAGCCAGTTGAGGGCCAGCGATGGTGCACATGCAACGACGGAAGCGAGCAAGTATTTGGCCATGTCTTTCAGTTGGACCCAACAGCTGAGATTGAACAGTTTCCCTGTGTAGTATGTATTCACGAAGAACGCGAACACGGAATAAACGATGAGCGACAGGCAAAGGTATATGATGCCGAAAGGCAATGCCGCCAGCATCATTGCTATCGACACTATTCTCTTTATTATCTCGAGACGCAGGTACAAGTCAGACCTCCCTTTAACCTGAAGCAGGTTCAGATTGAGTCGTGTGATATGGTCCAGCAACAGTGCTATGCAGAACAGTTGCAGATAAATGACACACTCCGTCCATTTCTCGGTCAGGAGCACGATTACCAGTGGTTTTGCGACAGACGCCAACAGTATCAGTCCGAACACGCATACAAGCGATGTCAGCCGGATGAATTTGCGATACACCCGGATTAATTCCACGTCATTGTCCTGAAGTCGTGACAGCACAGGAAATGTGACCTTGCCGAGCACGCCCGTAAAGACATCGACAGGCAGGCCGGCGAACTGGCGGCCGCGGGTGTAATAGCCCAAGTCGGAGGTCGAATAGAACTTCCCTATCAGTATCGTGGTGATCTGGCTGTATATCGTGAACAGCAGATTCGACGCCACCAGTTTTGAGCCGAAGCTCAACAGATATTTAAACGAAGTGCGTGAAAACACGAGCAGAGGCATCCATTTGGAGTAAACAAGCAAAATCACACCCTTGACGAACGCCATGATTACCGTTTGCCAAACCAATGCCCAGACGCCGTATCCCAAGTAAGCGAGGACGACGCCTGTCCCTCCTGAGACCACCACCGCTATCAACGCCGCAATGGTCTGCCACTTGAAGTCCATCTCTGACGTAAGCTTCGCGACAGGGACAACAAACAATGAGTTGAAGAAGACAGAAAGCCCAAGCACTTTGAGCAGCGGGCTTAAGATGCCGGCATCGAAGAACCTCGCCACCCACGGCGAGATGACGAACAATATGACATAACATACTGCTCCGACTGCCACATTGAAATAAAACGCCGTGGAATAGTCAGCGTCCGACTTGTCGGTCTTCCTGATGAGGGCATTTGACACACCGCCTTCAGTAAAAGTCTGGGATATTGTTATGAAAATGGTCAGTAATCCGACGACGCCGAAATCCGACGGGTCGAGAAGACGTGCCAAGACAAGTCCCAGAAGGAACTGCACACCACGTACCGCGACATTCTCTATTGCGCTCCATTTGAAGCCGGCGATGGACTGTTGTTTCAGCGACATATCTACTCTCCGTATTTTTCGGCGACGACAGCCTTATAATACCGTTCACTTGACTTGTCATCAACGAATTTATGGTATTTCGCCACGACCTCATCAGTCGGCGACATCATATCGGGATGTTCGATTGACTTCCTGATACATTCAAAAAGCTCATCTTCCGAATAACATATTGTATTCGGGAAGTCGGGGATGACATCGTACAGTGAGCCTTCGGTCTCTTTGTAATCGTCATAGAAATAATATATCGTTGGCCTTCTGAATATCAGGAAATCAAGCGGCGCACTCGAATAATCGGAGATCAGGATATCAGAGTGATACATCACGACCTGCGGGTCAATCCACAGTTCAGTTATATCTTTTATGACATCATTGCTGAATACATCTGTCATTTTTGTTATCATGTTGGGATGCTGTTTCATCAGAAACAAGACATTGTGTTCGCGGAACCATTGCTGCACGGCAATGTTTTTTTCAAACGGAGTCGGGGTGACCTGTCCATTTCCGTATTGCCGGTGTGTCGGCATGTATGTTATGATTTTCTTGCCGTCTGTTCCGTCAATCCACTTCTCATTTTTCATGAAATCATGATTGAAGAACATGTCATTGCGTGGTGTCCCAAGGATCTTGACAGGGACTCCGTGTCCTATCACCCGTGACAGATGCGGTGCCAGAAAATCAGAAGTGCCCGGGACGAAAGAAACGTCTTTCATGTCGTAATCCTGACAGAACACATAGCCGAACAGCTCCAGCAGCCGTCCCTTTAGTGATGATGACTCATGCGATTTGGCAGGCAGTGCCTCCCTGCATATCTTATACGGGAGGCCATGCGTCATGTAATAGTAACTTCTGCCCTTTTTCCTGAATGCATAACGGATGTCGTTCATGTTCTGTGAGCAGAAAACCGCATCGGCACGGCATATTTTTACTATTCCCCTGATGGAATTATTCGTCACAGCCGGTATGCCTTTTGACTCAAGCTCTTTCTTTAGCGCGGCGGTATCGGCGACAAAACAGCAATCGTAGTCCTTGTGGTTTTCAAGCATATAAAGCAGAAGGTACTTTGAGCTTTCTCTGAAGCTCCTTCCGTAATCTGAGCCGAAGACCCAATGTCTTTCCCTTACCGGAAGTATCAGATTGAGGACACGCGACACTGTGCCGCAGAAGACCTCTGACAAATATCTGGCAATCCGCTGGATGACATTTTCTTTGACGTACAACATAGCAATCAGATATTTACGACAGTCTTGTTCCCGTGGTAGTCGTCCATGATTTTTGAAATCTCCAACGACACCTTCAAGGAAATGCTTGGGATAGTTCTTTTTTGTTCGACACCCTTCACGAACGCCACAATCTCATATCTTATCCCTTCTCCGTCAAGCTGATAGAAATACCTTTTCGTATCTTCCGGATTCTCAAAGCGTATCTCGAAATAATCCGTCTTCCACCAGGGAGCCTGCACATAGATATAACCTTTTGTGCCGGAGATTATAAGCTCGCCTTCGCTTTTGACGCCTTTACCGACTTTTATGGAAGCCACGGCATGAGGATACAGGAACGTGACTTTTGTGAACTCATCGTACCTGTACTGTTCGTTGCCGACACGTGAGACGATTTGTTTCTCCTTATAATCTGTTCCCAAAAGTTGAAAGACAGGCAGCAAAGCCGTAGGGCCCCATGCCGAGAGACTGTTCCATGTCTGTTCTAACTGCGCCTGATCGGAATAGTCGATTCCGCGAAGACTCGTGCAGGTGGCATCGACAGATACTATATCACCGATTTTTCCGCCTTTCGCCAAGAGTATCATTCTGTTGTATGCTGTAGAATATGCGGTCTTGATACCTTCCGACAGCACACAGTCTTTCTCCTGCGCCAATGCAAAAAGCTCTTCACACTGGGCTGCATTCAGAGTTATCGGCGACTCGCACAAGACGTGCTTGCCGGCCTCAAGAGCCTGTTTCACATGTTCGTAATGCATGGAAGGATGAGACACGACATATACAGCATCCACCTGGCTCAACAGCGAGGTGAGGTCCGTTGTGACCAAAGGCAGCGCCGAAAGGACGCCGGAAAGGTTTTCCTTGTTCCTGGTGCAGATGCCTGCCACCTTGATGCCATTTACGAATGCACATTCGGAGACGAATTTGCTCAAGACAACCACCGACTCTCCTATCAGGCCAATCTTCAACTCATTCCTCACCGTACGTATATCGGAACTTGAAACACCTTTTGTGCGTTCCAGATATATGACCTTGCAATATTCGTTAAGGTAATCAAATTTTCCTGTCCAATCGGAGCCGACGGTGAAGATGTCAATCCCGTAATGTTTTATGTCATCAATCTTCTGGCCTTCATATTCCTCAACGATGATCTCATCGGCGAGGCCTGTCTTGCGGACCGCTTCAATACGTTCCATCAATGTCTGCTGCACATTGATTTTACCTCTTTTCTTATCAAAATCATCGGCAGTCACGCCGACAATCAGATGGTCTCCAAGAGCTTTCGCCCGTTCGAGGAGTTTGATGTGACCATAATGCAAAAGGTCAAAAGTACCGTATGTAATAACCTTAACCATAGTTGTAATAGAGTTATATGAAGCCTTTGTCTCTCAAATCGAGGAATGCGGCGACAAGTCTGTCGTAGTCATCTTTATGAAGACAGCCGATATGTCCCACCCTGAAGATGGAATCCTTCATGTCGCCGCCATTCGGACAGACCCACATTCCGTATTCGTCTTTGATTTTCAGGAAAATCTCGTAAGCTGACTGTGTTGTCGGGTGAAGAGGGGTCACGGCATTGCTCAGGCTTTCGCTTGCGATCTCGAGCGGAAGGTTATACTCCATTATTTTCTCTCTGAAATACTCTGCAAGTTCGGCGCATCTCTCCACCTCGGCTTCTGCTCCTCCGTTTGCTTCTATCTCCTTAAGCCGCACGTTGATCTGTCGCAGTATCCCGACAGCAGGAGTCCATGGTGTCTGACCTCTTTCCATGTTTTTCAATGCAAGTTTCAGGTCAAGATACTGGCAGCAGCATTTGTTTTCCGCAATTCTTTTCAGGGCTGAAGGTGCAAGCACCATGACAGCAATGCCCGGAGCGCATGCAAGTGCCTTCTGCGAACCCGTTATCATCACGCCGGCATCGAGTTCCGACATATTGAAATGGTCGCACAGGAAAGTGCTTATTGTATCGACAATCAGGAAACACCCGTTGCGTTTGCAGAAATCCGAAACGATGTCCATGTCATAGTGGACACCTGTCGATGTCTCGTGTTTCTGTATGAGGAATGCCGTATAGCCTTTCCCTTCATAATCTTTGAGGTGTTCGGGTCTCAATGCTTTCCCGTGTTCGATCTTAATCTCATCATGTGGGATCTCATGCAGAGAAAGCAGTTCCGCGAAACGTTCCCCGAAGCTGCCGCCATTGACCACCAGAGCCTTGTCGTGTCTGTTCAGGCAGTTTATTATAGCGGTCTCCATACCACCACTGCCGGAACATGTCATGAAGACCACCTTGCTGTCATCTGTGGCATGGGTGAACTTTTTCATCAACCGTTCGTTCTCGAACATCATTTCGGAGAACTCCGCCGTCCTGAAATACGGGACCTGTTCTGCGCCGACGGCAAGCACTTCATCGGAAGACTGAACCGGACCCACTGTGAAGTTGATCATCTATAAAGTCTTTTTATTTTCTGTTTAAGATTCCACATCGCCACCTTTTGCCTGTTGCCCCACACATATTTCTGAAACAGCAGCCTTAAAGACGGCTTCACTGCCCATTTTTTCACGAGTGACTGATAGTCCAGGGCAATCACATCACGCATAAACTCCTGTCTGTTCTCATTGTACGCTATGGCTTTTCTCATTGGCGACTGATAGCGCAAGGCATCATCGAAAGCCAAATCGTGTCCGAACATCAGCGTCCTTGCCTTGTCCAAGGCATCTTTGCCCTTGCCGGTGTTACATATCACCAGCGAAGCACCTTTGTTGCTTCCGTAAAGCTCCGGACAATACAGATGCACTCCCCACAAATCACCTAATGATATGTCTGCAACGCGCGAGGTGTTTGTGAACCTGCATTGATAGCATGAAGGCCGGCTCATCAGATGATTCAACCATATTGACCAAAATGGATTGAGCCAGCGGTCATATTTAACGGTGATTTTCCCGTGTGATTTTGAAGTGACATTCAACAGCATCACCTGAAAGTCCCACCTGTTGTGCTCTTTATATCTATAGTCTATGGAATCAATGGGAGCACCATATTTCTTTTCCACATATTCGCTGAGCCTGCGGACATAGTGAGGTGTCGGGACACCTTCACAGATGACTTCCACAGTCAGGAGGTTGTCAGCAGCCGTACCGTTCAGGAATGACCGCAGTCCTGCTATCTGGCATGGAGTGCCCGAAAAAACAACCTTTCTCCCTTCCTTCAAGAAACGCTGTGCATCCTGATATGATGTTCCGACAACACTTTGTGAATACTTCGACTTCCTGAATCTGGCGAGTTCTTTTTTGTCGGTGATGAAACTGTGCCTTACCGTCAGGCCATCAGTCACCGCGCCGAAGACCACATAATTATCA
This sequence comes from Bacteroidales bacterium, assembly GCA_024400355.1. Taxonomy (GTDB): domain Bacteria; phylum Bacteroidota; class Bacteroidia; order Bacteroidales; family F082; genus Limimorpha. The sequence continues at coordinate 16,182 of JAKSMZ010000007.1, read as the reverse complement.
TCACACCACGCATCCACGATAGCAGAGAACGCCCCTCCTGAGGTGCTCTGTTCCCTGACCAGCTCATCGCTGATATAGCCGCCGAACGCTGTTTTATTGTCAGAATAACGTTCCGGCATGTTATTGATCGGGCAGACATCACGGCATAACCCGCAATCAACACATAGGTTGTTGTTTACTGACGGATACCTGAACCCTTCCTCATCTTCGGCAAAAGAGACTGCTGAACACGCACAGACCTGAGAGCAGGCCTCACAGCCTACACAGTCTGATTTGTTCATATTGTCAAGATAGCAAGAAGACATCATTTGCAGCCGTTCAGGGCGTTTGACAAATATTCGACAGAGTCTTTCGCGGCATCTTGAATGCGTCTGTGGACAACATCATAATCCACGTCGCCAGTGACGGTTTCCTCACCTGTCACCATCTTACGGTCATTCAAATCGAACAGCTTCAAGACCTCATCAATCTTGGTGTCGCACTGTTCGCGGGAGAAAATGACGAACGGACGTCTGTAATGCACAGCCATTATCATCCCGTGGTATGAGTTTGTGACAACATATTCCGTATGTCTGACGAGCGACAGAAATTCCTCCACACCGGCTTCATAGAACATACGATGTCTGTCAGCATTTACGGCCATGAGGCTGATGTCGATTATCTTACAACCTTTTTCAGCCGCGAGACGGTCGGCATATTCAAACATTTTCTCATTATACCTGCGCGCATACAGCAGAATATACTTCTCTGATTCAAGTCTGTCCGCAAAAGCCAGCCTGTCATAGTCTTCACGTGAAAGCAGAAGCGTGGGGTCAAGCACCTGCCGCACAGGAGTTGATGAATGTTTTTTTATGTATGGAATCATCTGACCCTCACGAATGCCAAGGGCTTTGAAGTTTCTAAGCCTGTCATCAAGCATACGGTACGTCGCATCATCGAAATGCGAGTCACCGAAACTTGCAGCATACGCGACGCTATAACCATTTCTCATGACAGGATAATTGGCGTAGTAGCCATCATCCATGCCGAACTCATCAACACAAAATATCGTATCACTTCCACACACGAAACCGTCAATTTTTTCATCCCTGACTATATCATTGAAGTTTTCTTTCGTATAGACCTTCCCTGTGCGGTGAAAACGTTCAGTATAAAAACGTTCAAATTTCTCATAGTTGATTCTTATTGCCGGCATACTCAGCTCACACATCCTGCGACGCACCTCATCAGTGTCCCACATATTCTTCATCGGGTTAAGAGGGTCTTTGTCTTTCAGGCAGTCTGGGCAATAGTCAACAAGGACAGACTTATGTCCAAGCTTACTGATCATCTGGCTCAACGCCCATGTCTGAAGGGCTGAGCCATAATTGGTGAAATTACAGTGAATGTTGTAACTTATTTGCGCAAATGTCATATAATCTATGATATTAATCGTACAGATAAAACATCCTCTCCATCATCTGCCATTTCTCGTCGGATGAGGCGTCGGCGGCAGCGTCCTGAAGCTCCGACATGTACGCCTCCCACTCCGCCTGACGCGGCAGGGTGGCAAGCCGCTGCATCGCCGCATCAAGGTCGAGGTCGGCGGGCGTCTCGACAATCATGAAAAGCCGCGTGCCAAGGATGTATATCTCCATCTCAAGGATTCCGACCTGTCTGATGCCGTCGATGATTTCCTGCCACACGTTGCCTTTCTCATGGCGGCGGCGGTATTCTTTTATCAGTTCCGGGTTGTCACGCAATTCCAAAGTGCGGCAGTAATGAACCGTCGGGAAATCGTAACGTTTTGATTTATAACCTGTCATATTATTAATTTAACACGAGTTTCACAAGTTAGTAACACAAGTTTCACAAGTTAGTAACACAAGTTTCACAAGTTTTTCCTATTTTCCTGCTCACCTAATCACCTTTTTAGCTTCTTGTGGTCTGCAGTCCGCTTTCCGAAAGCGACATCCCGACAAACCGCGCCTTGTTGTTTGCCGGATTTTCAGTCAGCACCTTCCTGATTTGCGCTGCCGCGACATCGTCTTTCGCCACCATGTAGATGAAGCCTCCGCCGCCGGCACCAGGAAGTTTGTAGCCGAGACAGTAATCATCTATTTTCTTCAAGATTTCTTCAACTGCGGGTGGGTTGGTGCCGCTGTCGAGACGTTTGTTTTGCTCCCATGTCTTGGCAATCATCTTACCATAACCTTGGTAATCATTACGTTGAATCATGTCAAACACCTCTTCGGCGTGATGTTTCATGTCAGCGAGAAGTGCCAAGTGTCCGGTTTCGTTGAGGAACATCTTCCTGACGATTTCCGAGAGTATGTTTTTTGCCGTGCGTGTGATTCCCGTATAATATAAAAGGTGGCACGGTTTGTATTCGGGTTTTGTGAAAAGGTAGTCGGGGAGCCATTTTATGACAGGTGTCTGTTCGAAGCCGGGCTTTGTCTCAAGGAGTTTCACGCCATGGAACACGCCGCCGTACTGGTCTTGCCATCCGCCGCCGGTGGTGAGTAACTGTTCCAATATCAATGTCTTGTTGCAGACCACGGTCTTGTCCCAGCCGAGTTTGCAGAAGTCGGAGATGGCTGCAAGGACTGTCGCCGAGAGCACCGATGAGGTTCCGAGGCCGCTGCCGGCTGGAATCGCGGACAGAAGAGTTATCTCCATGCCACAGCCGAAATCGCGGAGTTGCTGCTCCAAAGTCTGATATTTCTTCTGGCAGAAACACGGCATGAAGCCTGCCAATGCCAAGGCTGCCTTCGGGATGCTGAACGGCGAGCCGACTTTCTTGAAATCACCGAGTTCGTCAAACGTGGTGACATCTTCTCGCGCGCCCAAGTCGATGGATCTCAGCACAATATGACATTCTGCCGTTGGTTTCACATATACCTGTATCGGCTGTTGTCCGTTGAGTTCGATGGCGATGTTGACCACCGAGCCGCCTTCCATGAGACAGTATGGCGGCGTGTCGGTCCAGCCGCCTGCAAGGTCGATGCGCACCGGCGAGCGGCTCCACACGATCTGGTCGGAATAGACGTCACACCGTGGCATCTGAAGGTCGCAGCAAGCCGAAGCAGTGAGTGTCTCTTGAAGGATGCGGAATGACTTCGCCTCCTCTTCCCTGAAATCAGCACCTCTGTATTGGAGAATGCGGGCGCGCAGACTGTTGTTCTGAATGCGTTTCACGGCAGCCTCACCATCGTGAAGCTCATCAGGCAAAGCGAGTCCGAACCTCACATATTTCGACGCGACATCGTCTAAGTCAACGCTATAGAAAACGCTTCGGTCGTGATTTCTCTCAAGCACCGGCAGGTTCATGCGCACGAACACCTCACGCTGGGCAAACAGCCTCTTGAGGTTGGCCTTGTTCAAGATCTCCTCGGCGGAAATGTATTCAGTGTGAAGTTTTGAGAGTGAAGAGTGAAGTTTTGGGTTTTCGTCAAAAACGCTCTTCACGTACTGCCCCATTTTCTCAATGTCGTCGAAGACAGGAAACGCCGCCGCCTTGAACGGGTCGTCACCATCTTTAACACCGACATACTTAAACGGATAGTTGAAATCATACGGACGGACCGCAAACGATTTCTCGCCAATCGGGACAATGTCGAGGCAGTCGCCCGGATTCAACGTCACATCCCATTGATTTTCAGGCACGCCGGTGATGATGTTCTTGTTTGAAATCTTCCAGCCCTTGCCCACACAGCTGTTTTCAATCCAGATGTCGGAGTTTTCCGCGGTAAACTGTATCTCTGTGACACAATTTTGCGTGAAGACAGCAGGATGCGCCTTAACCTTATGATGAAAGATCTTGTTCTGGTCGTTGACGAGGTTCTGCACAGCGATGGTTGACGACACGAGTTCGCGGCTTGTGCCGTAATGGTAAAACTCGCCGCCGTCAAGCAGCATTATCTTGACAGTCAAGGTGTTGAGTTCGGCATCTTTCAGTTCGGGGTTGTTTCCGAGACAGCGTCCGAAATCGGAGTAGAGGTCGTAATATCTTATGTCTCCGTTTTCGTCTTTCGAGCGTTTTGCGAGCATCGCCACGGCTCTGTCGCTCAGCAGCCACAGCCCGATGTCCATCATATAGACGTGAGTCTTTACGAGTTCGTCGATCTGTTCGAGAGTCGGTTTCTGAAGCATCTTGTCGAGTTCCGTCGGGTTGTCGCGGCGCATTGCGAAGACGCCGTGGTTCTTGGCGACCGACGGATCGACCCACACGCCGTAGCATACGACGTCGGCTTCAGGCACTTCCTGCAGCTGCCCGTCGGTGCGGATGAAGACATCACCGCTGGCAATCAGTGTGTTGACGGTGGCAGGTGTCTTCTCCATAATCTTCTTGTAGAGAGGCAGTTGCAACGAGAGCAGGTCTTGACTGATCTTTTGTCCGCGGGCCCAGCGGAACACCGGAATGGGAGTGAGGATCTTCCCTGAAGTCGAATATGAAGGCAGCCGTCGCGACTCGCCGCCGGCGTGGATGAGAATCTTCTTGTCATCAAACGGGAACTTCTCAAGCAGCCATGTCGAGCCGCCGCCAGAGCCGATACGGTGGCCTGTCGGGTCGGAGGTGCAGAAATATTCTTCTTTTGAAAGACCTGTTATTTCGTGGAAAGAATTGACCAAATTCGGCGGAAGTGAAAGTAAAATCTTCATTTCATTCAGTTTTTGGAATTATATGCCGTTTTGTAAAGCTCCATCAACTTCATATACGTGTTATTCCACGTAAAACGTTGCACATATTCGATTCCCATTGCTACAAGACGATTCCTATTGTCTTCATTTTCAATGTATCTGACTTTGTCCTGAATATCATTGACAGAAAGTTCATGCAAGAGCAGGTCCTTATACCCCATGATTTCGGGGATTGATGACGAGTCGTATGCAATAACCGGACAGCCAGCCTTCTGCGCCTCGATGATTGGGATGCCGAAGCCCTCATATTTTGAAGGATAGATAAGGCAGAATGCCCCGTTGTATATTTCGTTGAGACGGTCGTTCGGGATGTCGGTGAGCAGAACATATTTCTTCTCATCGGGGAGATTCTCGAACATTGTCTGTTCTGTTATGCTGAGAGGGCTTCCGACGATGACGAGGTTGTAGTTGCTTTTTTTCCAGAAGTCAATCACGAGGTTGAAGTTCTTGTAATGTGTCCTGTCGCCGACGAACATCACATAAGATTGCAGTGGGAACGGCAGCTGGAGCGATGATTTGTCCTTTATCGGCAGGTATCTCTCTGAGACGCCGTTGTAGATGACCTTTATCTTCGACTCGTCGATGTTTTTTATGTATTTCAAGCAGTCGCGGCGTGTGTTTTCCGACACACACACCACGTATGCCGACTTCCGGATGGCTCTGCATTTCTGCCAGCTGTGTATCAGGCGTTTGAAGAAAGGATAATACATCTCGTACGTGAAATCATGAACCGTAGTGATGTTGATTGCGTTTTTATTGTTGCAGGTTCTGTAATATGATGAATGGAAAATGAATTTCTCACCGGAGTCATATTTCGGATTCAAATATCGTTTGATAAAGAAAAATGCTCCGTTTCTGTTGATAATCTTAGTGTTATCAATATCAAGACCTGTTCTGAAAACGTTGATAGTCTTACCATATTCCAGAAATTTCACGTTAACGTTTTTCTCTTTCAAGATACGGGTGATGATTTCCTGCCACACGACAGAGATTCCGCCTCTTTTCTGAATATAGAACACTACATTGTCAATTAATACCTTCATTAAAATGATTTTTTTTCAAACAACCGTTTAGAACTTTTATGAAGCCCTTGCCGAATTTCCGGTCAGGCTCCATATAGTTGCCTTCGCCCCATTCGTTCCACGATTTTAAAAACAATATATTTTCTTTCTTATTTCTCGTTGCTTCGATGGCCTCATCCACATGTCTTCCGAAGAGTTCGGGAGTGGCGTTGTGGAACACAGAGCCGTATCTGCCGCTTCTCGGCGTATGATCCCAGTTTGGAATCAATGTCGGAAACACATCGGCTCTTGAATCAACATCTTTTTTTATGAAATATTTTGAGACAAACGAATAATCCAACACCAGCGGCTGTTTCAGCACCTTGAACCTGAATAATTTAAAGGCGATTTTCCTGACGACGCCGGTGTCATATCTGTATGGTCCGATGCGGACCACGTTGACGGCATCGAAACCAAGGTTTTTTATCACGTCGATCTCGGCGTCGTCTTTCGTGTGTCCGATGAAAAAGAACGACTCCGCAATCCCCGACTCTTTCAGCAGCCTGTTGAACTCGCTCATAAACGCCACAACATCAGGATGTTGCAGCGGACGATATACGACAAAGACAGGTCTGTCGCCGATTCTGACGTAACGTCGGTCAATGAGAGCCTTTCTGACATATTGGAAATGAGCTGTTACATCTCTCAATCCGCCGTATTCCTGTTTCATCAGGACCTTGTTTTTCGACTTTCCGCCGGAGTTCCACACTTTTGCCTCCCACGACTCGTTGGCCCAGCCGAGACAGATTTTGAAGTCAATATCAGGGTTCTCAAGGATTAGTTCGAGCGGTCTGCCGAGCAGCACCTTGTTTTCACCAAACCAGTAATGCCAGAGGCAGAATGCATATATGCCGGCTTCCTTCGCCAACGCCACCTGTTTTCTTATCGTGTCGGCGGAACGAAGGTCATAATAGCCGAGGTCGGCTGGCACTTTAGGCTGGTAGTGCCCCTTGAAAAGCGGCTTGGCCCTGACGACATTCGTCCATTCGGTGAAACCCTCGCCCCACCAGCAGTCGTTCTCCGGAAACGGGTAAAACTGCGGCAGATAATATGCTATGACCTTAATATCGTTAGTACCTGACTTCATCTTTACTGGCATTGTTGCAATTCATCTCAAGCTGACGGTACAGTTCCCTGTCGGCATCTTTTTGCGGATTCAAATATGAACTATATGGCACATACCTGTTATAAAACCTGAACCCCGCGACCAAATGGTCTTGCCCCTTCGTGTAAAAATATGCGTAATTTGCAATATAACACAATATCACACAGAGCGTTACAACTGCCGCAAAGCATTTGTCAGCCAACTGTCTCCAGTTCTTTGCAATAGTATTCACAATAAAGACAAGACCAATCATGTCGAAATATGAATTGCAGCGTTCAAACAACTTCAGCGAACCACTCAGACAGTTGAAAAACACAATCATCATTGCCATCACGCCAAGACTATTGTCGTTGTCAAATCTGTACCGCCAGCGCAGAAACATGACACCAAGGAAAGGCAAGGCGTATGCGTACCTGCTGACCATGAATTTCACATTCGACGGATTGTTTCCGATATAATATTTCAGACGGTCGATAACGTAGTACCCAAAGCCGCCTTTAATCTTGATATTCACCGACATTATGACATCATCGATTCTCACCACGCTCAAGGCCAAAACCATGACAAGACAAACTGACGAACACGCAATGAAATTGTCTTTTTTCATGAGCAGGATGAGAGGAACAATCAGCATTATCACCGCAGAGATGTGGATTGTCATCGCCAAGGCGCAAAGCAGAAAATATGCCCAGTAATTCTTTTTCCTGTCAAGAAGCCAAAAAGCCTCGAGGAATATGGCGACACAGAGAGCCTCACGCATGACTTCCATGTTGTAAAACACGAAAAACACCACATAATAAGCCACAATGGTGATGAACACTCTTGCTGAATAACGCCGGATGAACCTGAAAAACGCAACATTAACCACGAGTGCGACAAAAAGCTGGAAACACAGGAAGCTGTCGATTGACCTGAAAAACGCATTCAGGACATACCACCCTGGCATGTAATAGGCACGAAAGAAATCGAAACTGGCGAGATCAGACAATGTCGGTAATTGCTCAAACTCATCCATATAACTGATTGTATCACCTCCAACCCGGTAGCGCAGTCCGGCAAGAAGCACGACAGACAGCAGACAGCAGTAATACCAGACCTTCTCCCCGCCTTTTTTGCCAAGGATGTCAATCTTCACCGCCGGGACAAGCAGTACCAATAACAAAACCAAATATATCATCTGACTATCTCTTTTATTCTCAGCACATCCTTCCACCCCATAAAAATCGCCTTCGTCTGCATCCTGAATATATGTCTGTATCTTGGAATCACGAGGTCGGCCATATAACCAGCCACGAAATTCGACACAACAGCAACTATTGCCGATCCGACGGCACCAAGTACAGGAATAAGCACTAAATTCAACGCCACACACACCACACAGCCCAAAATGTCACGGAAAATAGCATAATCCTGAAGACCTTCGATTGTCAGCAGGTAACCCGCCGTGTTCGATAAGGCAACAGTTACCAGCTTAAACGACAATATCTGCAATATTGGTATGGCCAACATGAAATCTTTTCCAAAAGTGGCGGGCACTATGCAATACGACATCAGACTGACCACGACAGACATCAATATGCTCAACCACAGCGTGATGTTCATAACACATTGAGCTTTAACATTATATGCTTCCCTGTCTTGCACAAAAACATCAGTTAGTATCGGCATCATCGTCTGACAAATCATCGAAGGCACAAATATCAGCATTTCAACAATTTTGCTCGCTACAGAAAACTGTCCGACAGCAGAGTTGTCGAGCATATTTCCAATCATCACCTGATCAATCTTCTGATACACAATGACCATGCTGGTTGTGAGCATCAACGGAAACGACTGCCTGATCAGTACCTTAGCCCATTTCCTGTCGAAACGCCACAACCTTATCCTGTCTATTTTTTTCGAATACGAAAGGCAATATCCCGATGCAAGCAACACATAATCGAACGTCACGGCAACAATGAACCACACTAACTTGGCGTGTGCCAACAGCAGCAACACCTTGATTATGACGCCGATGACTGACCTTGCAATCTCTGACTTCGCCACATACTCATTCCAAACAATCGACGTGAAATAATTTCTGGTGACAAAGAAACAACTGCACACTATCGTAAGAGAATACAACATAATCATCGCACGGGTGAACACATCGCTTACAGACAGCATTACTACTATGAAAATCAACAATATAGTGACAGCGGCGAATATAAGTTTCAGTACAAAAGCGGTGCCGATAATCGAATCACGGTCGTCCTTGTTCTTCGCCTCCTCCCGAATCTCGATATTATCCATTCCGAACAATGCAAGTGCCTGAAAAATAGACACATACGCAATGACATAATTCATCAGACCGTATTGTTCGGGACCAAGATAGCGCGCAACGAAAATACCGACAATGAAGCTCCCGAGCAAAGTCGTCATTTTGCCGAGGAGTGCCCAGCCGATATTCTTCGACACCTTAACGGCTTCTTCAGAGAAATTCAACTTACTGAATAAGTTCATTATGAATCGGTTGATGATAGCATCAGAAATCGTAGTACTTCCTGTCAAGGCTTGTCCTCAAGCCGATGCTGAAGACAAAGTCGTTTTTGTCATCAAGACCCTGTGCCTTGAAACTGCGGTTTGTCACTTCTACGAAAGCGTTGAGGTTGTAAGCCGGATTTATCAGATATGAGACAGTGAAGTCATTCATTATCACAGTTGTTTTCCTTCCGGTGAGGAGATAATGGCCGTATATGCCTTTCGGATCTTCCTGCGGGTCGAGGATATGCACGTGGTCGTGATAGTCGAGATAGACGTCATGTCCGTAGTTGTCGATTGTCCCGTGAGCTTTCCTGATGTCGTCGCCGTACTGTCCGAAATTGATTTTGTACTGGAAATAAAGGCGTTTCCAGTTGTACTGTGCGCGTCCGATGCCTTCCCAGAGGTTTGCGCCCCACGGATGTGCGAGAGGCTCGTTGTAGTGCGCGTAGTTGTCCTCCCCGACCCCGCAGCCCGAACCCTGTGATGTGTGCGAATACATGTACGGCATCACGATGTTGCCTTCAAGCTGAAGGAACAACCCCTTGACGTTGAAGCAGTCATAGCTCTTCACGCCGAGCTGGTACGACTGTTTGTTGGCATAATAGCCCTTGCCGCCGATGAACTCCTTGAATGTCATCTCGTCGAGGACAAACTGTCCGTAAATGGTGGTATGCTTCCCTACGATGACGCTCGCGGTGATGCCGAGAAGCGAGTTGTCGGGCGACGTCCCTGTGTAATATTCCGTCGGGCGGAGAAAGATTATCGGGTTGATGTATTGGAAATCGAAGCCGCGGCGTACTCCCAGCGAGTCTTGGTTTTTGGCTACAAGCGCATCGAAAAGCCCGATGTTCACGCGTCTTGAGACAGCGAAGTCGAGATAATGTATGAGCGTGAACTTCCTCGCGTAGGTGTTGTCGGCCAAGACTCTGTTTCTGTCGGTCATCTGACTGTAGAGGCAGGTGTATTGTATCCGCCAGAAGTCGGCGGTGAGTTTCAGATACGGGTAGCTGAACGCGTTGTCGGAAAGCACCATGGAGCGGTATCCGTCGCCGATGAAGTTCTTTCCGTATCCGAGCGTCGCGTCAAGCCATCTCACGGGGCGGAACGCGATATATGCCTGCGCGTTGGTGTAGTCGAAGCCGGTCTCCTTGAACCTCCTCGCCCAGCCTTGACCCGGTATGACTTTTTTGTCTTTGATGTAGTTTGTGATGTATTCAGGGAAAACCGCCTGATTTTCACGGATATTGGTGTAAAAAGCGAAGTTCCTGCCTATCGTGCCCTTCACCTCAGCCCCACGGGTGTTCACCCACGTCGTACGGTTACCGTCGTGTCCGACCTCAAAGTCAATGTACGGGTTGACAGCGATATAGAACTCATCGTTCTTGCCTTTCACACGTAAAAAATCATCGTTCAGAAACGAATTACAGACATAATTCCAAAATTTGTTTTTCACGTTGATGTTGAAACGATATTGATTATCAATGCTGTCAAGATTTATCACATCTTTAAACTGATACTCCGACCACGAGCGCATCGCCGTGTGAAAAATATAATCAGAGTTGTAGGCGGCGGCTGAGACCTCCATCTCGTAGTCGTCATTCAACGGAATCTGCAACTCCTGGGCATTGGCCACAACACCCGAAATCATCAAGACAAAAAGTAAAAATATCCTGTTTCTCATTTTACCGCGATTTTGAATATGATTGAAAATTAAATATTAACGAAGTGAATAACAGCATGTTAAAGAAATTGAAGAAGATGATTCCAACCTGACCTTCAAAGACCGACTCAAACAACGCGTTGAACGCAATTATCAGCAGGAAAATCAGATATATGACATCAAATTTCCTGTTTCTTATCATCAGGACAACAGGGATGATGAAATATGCCAAGAGCAGCAGCAGACCCACTATTCCGACACTCATTATTGTGTCAATGAATTGATTATGAGGGTTTAACTCAAAGAATATGGCGTTTTTAACGTATATGTAACCGGCATACATATCCAACACCGACTCCGCAGTGCAGCCGTACCTTTCGGCATTGTCTTTGATGAAATCCTCCGTTCTGCCATCTGGTTCGTTCCAGTTGCCACCGGAAGACGTCAATTGGCAAATTGTGTCGAGGAGTGCAGTCCGTTTGACTGTAAACTCGTCTTTATCAATGCCTTGTATTGGTACGATTGAAGAAACCAATTCTTTCTCGTACTCCATGTAAGAGTTTTTAATCTCCTCACTTCTGTCACCCGATCCAACGCCAAAAAGCCATTTATCTTTTAGCAGTGATTCATAACCGGCAAATTGTACGAGCCGCCTGTCTGTCTTCTTCTCTGAAGTGACATTTTTCACCGTATCAGTGATCCTTGAGAAACATCCCGGCAAGGCGAAAACGACAGCCACGAGTATCACGACAGCCGCAATGCCCGATATCACCCCGATTTTCTTTTTATTCAAGACAAAGGTGAGATAAAACCATAACACTATGATTTCCAACAACAAAGTCAAAATGCCGGCACGCGAGTCAAGCAAAAAGACAAAAACCATCATCAGCAGCATCGACGTTGCATTTATTATCTTGATTTTCAGACTTTTTTGATTGCAGAATTCAACAAAACAGAAAGCGAAAGCCAATAGGACATACATCGACATATACGTGTGATGGACGTAATAGAGCTTCATCAGACCGTCGTCGAAGAAACGTTCGGTCGTGTACTTCAGAACAATCACATCGTAGGAAGCCCACAGCACGTTTGCGAGGAAAAACACCAGCGTACCCGCCACAAGTGCATAAAAAACCGCACGGATCCTGTCTTTCGTGAGATACGACATGTCGGAAATCAGGAACACCAGCGGGAAGAGCAGGAATCCGAGTTTCTTGCTCACCTCAAACCAGCCTTCATCAGCATTCTCAGTGTGAATCATCCCGACGAGATACACAAGCCACGTCGCCATGAACACAAGATACACCCATTTCCATTTCATCTGAGTCGGGTTGAACCTGAATTTCTGTTCAAAAACGACTTTCAAGACGGCACATATCACCAAAGCCACCTCCCCATATTGCGCGGCGAGCCAGTGAAACGGTATCACGAAGGCAAGCGCAAGCATGATTATAAACTCAACTGTCTGGAACGGCTTAAGTCCGGTAAGCATTTTTCTCATATTGTAAATTATTGATATAAAGTAACATAGAACTGAAAATACACAGCTTCGCCCTTTCGGTCACATGTTTTTGTGGCGTACACGAATACTATCTCCTAAATTTTCGCAAAAATAGGACATTTTTAATAATAAAAAATAAAAAAAACGCTTTTTAGAGCTTTTTCAAACCGTTGAACTCATCTCTCAATTCACGGTTGAAAGTCCAACGGATGTCAGACAGCCATCTGCGGATGTACTGGTAATAGTCGAAGGTAAACACATAGCTGTAGTAGATGAAGACAGTGCCGATGACAGCCACCTGCCATGGTGTCAGGCAGAACAGCAAAGTCGTCCCGACGGCCATCATCAGCGGATGCATCAGCAGTTCCACGACGAAGTTGACGGAATTGCTGAAAGCCTTGTCTTTAAGCCGGTTGATAACGGTGCTTGCGACACCCCATATCGGTATCGACACGGCACCGCTCACCATTAAGATCGGGAAGCCGAGAATGATCATAAGTGTTTTCCAAAGCATGTTCCAGCCAGGTCTTCTCTTCGACACCGAAATCACCGAGATTTTCTTTTCCCTGCGGTGTTTGGTGAATGCCATGACTTTTTCGAACAGCGTCTTTGCCTTTTCAGGTTCTTTTTTGCTGAAATCGACATATTTCCTGATGTATCTCTGGTTTCTGTCGCGGCGTCTCTTCAGCGAGACAGGCGGCTGTCCGGCGTGTATCTTCGTAAGTTCCCATATTGCATCATAATCTTCATTATCAGGAATATACGATATGAGCGAAGTCAATCGGCCAGTGAGTATCTCTTTCAGTTCGACGAGTTTCTCAGGCTCCGATTTTGATATGTTATCTTTCAGGTATTCGGTGACATTTATTGGTTCACCGTAGCTCACCAGTGCCGTTGAGCGGAAGCGGAAGAAATCGCCGTACTCGATGCCGACAGGAACGATATAGACAGGCTTCTTGTCGCCGTATTTCTCGTCTGCCTGAAATGCCATGTGGAATATTCCTTTCGAGAGCGACCTCAGGGAATGCATGGCGCGGTGTGTCGCCTCAGGGAACAGATACAGCGGCACGCCGTGGTACATCGACTCAATGGCCTCATCGATGACAGCGGCGTTTTTGTCGCGCACCGCATCGATGCCGTCACGCATACGGTAAATCGGCAACATCTTCAGACGACGTAAGACCGCACCCCAAATTTTACTTTGGAAAATGTCGGCACGCGCCATAAACAACTGATAACCAGGCGATGACAAGATAATGGCCAAAGCATCTGTCAATGCATTGCTGTGATTTATCCCGAAAATCAAAATGCCGTCATCCGGGATATTTTCCTTCCCGATGACGTGATAACGCTTGAAACTGCGACGGATATGACGACAGACAAAAAACTTGAGAGCCCTGTAAAACCAGTCTTTATCGTAAATTTTCGACATGTTCTGTATGTTTTCGGGGCGCAAAATTACACAAAAAACAAAAAGTTAGGATAAAAATTTATAATTTTGCGCCGATATTTACAAAACAGACAGATATGGCAAAGACATTCAGAATTTTAAGTTGCGTGGCGGCCGTGGCACTTGGTTTTTTCGCCGTGATGTTCGCCGTTGAAAACATGGGCAAAAAACCATACATTCCGTTGGCACAAGAAGAGCTTTACACACAGCCGCTTTGCAGCGAAGTCGTTGGTTACAACGATGTTGTACCCCTGAAAATCATCTTGGAACAAGGCATCATCTCCGGCATTGAGATTCTCGAAAACCGTGAGACGCCGAGATACATGAGCCGTGTGGAAAACGCTGGCATCATTGAGAAGTTCTACGGCCTCACTCCCGCTGAAGTCGCTGACTGTCAAGTCGATGCCGTCAGCGGTGCGACATACACCTCCACCGCCATCATCAAGTCGGTCAAGATGACGATGGAAAACTACGCCGAAACGCACGACCCTGGCATCTGGGGCTGGCAGCTCCTCGGTGTGATATGCAGCGCGATAGCGATTGTGATTTGCAGCATCGTCACTGCAAGAATGAGGAAAAACATCAGATAACCTGTAGAGACGTCACAATGTGGCGTCTCTACCGTTTGACATTGTGGCGTCTCTACAATTTGACGCAAATATCTGAAAATCAGAAGATATAATTGAAACCTATATACGATGCCATTCCCGCTCCATCAAGTTTGTCGAACGGTTTCGCGAACTCAGCCGAAACGACGAAGTTCTTGTTCATGATGAGCTTCAGGCCAATGCCGCCTGCCCAGTGCGGGACTTCTTTCTTGTCGCTGTAAACGACATCAACGTCCGACAACAGCGGCAACGTCCCGTCTATGAGCTGTTCTGACTTCTTTTGTTCGTCAAGACGGAAAGCCTGCGTCACCATGCCTCCATCGACAAACGGATTCAGCACCACACACCAGTTCTGGTTTATGAATTTGAAATTGACCATCCTCCAGCGGATGTCGAGGTTCAGCCATGCGAAACCCTGACCGATGACACTGTTTCTGTTGATGCCACGCACTGTTGAAGCTCCGCCTAAAGCGTCGGTGTACATCTTCTTGAAAAACAATGTGTTGGTATTCAGCATCGCATAAAACGGAATGTCGCCAGCAAGGACATTCTGTGCGCCGATGCGGTATGCAAAAGTGAGGTGTTCCTTATACAATGGCACATAATGCTGGAAAACGCCGGTGAATGTCAGGTGCGAGTAATTCTTTCCGTCGATCATGTCGGGCGCGGCGGTGATGACGGCCTCGGCGTACATGCCGCGTGTCGGGTCGTTCTCGTAGTCCTTAGTATCATAAATCAAACCGGCCTTGAACTGCGTGACGTTGCCGCCGTCTTTCTCGTCTTCGCGAATCAAGCCTGTCAAGCAATACAGGTCATAAAGTGTTGTCTGTCCGTCGTATGTGCTGAGTTTCAATCTGTCTGTTTTGTTGTTGAAATATGCTATTCCGGCACCGTAATAGAATCCTTTTATATCGCCGATCTGCCGCTGCATGCTTGCCACAAAACGGAACTGATTGCGGCTGAAGCCGTAAAAGCCGCTGTTTTTCATGCCATAATCAAAGTCATGAATGTCATTTACGATGGCGAAGTCTTTGTGGTATGGCGCGGCATATCCGTTGAAACCGTAGAAGTCGAACTTCTTGTCGATGAAATATGAAACGTCAACGAAGAGTTTGCCTTTGGGTATGATGTTGTTCCAATAGCTGTAGAAGCGGAACACGCTTGAGCCTTTTGTGTAAGTCGAAATCTCGAAGTTCAATTTGAAGTTGTAGCCCGGATACTTCGAGCCGTCGCCGTAGTTGAAGACGTCCATGCAGACTCCGTACTGGAAGCCCATGTCGGAGCGGAAGCCCACCACCGGAAGCGGACCGAAGTTCCAGCCTTTCTTGATGATCTCGCCTTTCTCGTTATAGATCTTCTCTTTCTTGGCTTTCTTTTCTTTCTTTGGTTTTGCAGTCTCTGTTGTCTGCGCCGCAAGTCCGAATGAAATCAGAAGCAGCATCGCAAATGTCAATAATTTCTTCATTGTAAAAATTTTTATGGTTAATCTATTCGTTATCATTCGGGTTATGGTTTTGGTTATGGTTATGGTTATGGTTTTGGTTTGTATCTTTCCCTTCAAAAACGATCACAATCTCTCCTTTCACCTCTTTTT
>JAKSMZ010000069.1 GCA_024400355.1 Bacteroidales bacterium | reverse complement strand
GTTGATTTCAACAGCGTAGTTCTCATACATCCAAGATGTTGGGCGTGAAAGCAGTTCGGGCAACATGCGCAGCACATCATTCAGTGGCGTGCTCTCGGGAAGTCCCAACTCGTGGACATTTATTTTCTTTTTGTCGTTGCTTACCTCAATCATTGGCTTTTGTGCCATTGCCAACGTGCAAATTACAATGCAGAATAATGATAGAATAAATTTCTTTGTGTTCATTGGAGTGTTTTTATGGCAAAAAGACCGGATGTTTCGCAAACATCCGGTCAAATGATTTTGTGGTTATTTGTCTATTGTCGCTATGAACTCTTCGTTAGATATTGTCTTTGATATTCTGTCTTTGACAAATTCCATTGCCTCGACGGGTGTCATGTCGGCGAGGTGGTTGCGCAGTGCCCATACTCTTGCCAATGTGCGTTCGTCAACGAGCAGGTCGTCACGACGTGTTCCCGACGCGGTGATGTCGATGGCAGGGTAGATGCGTTTGTTTGAGAGACGCCTGTCGAGCTGAAGCTCCATGTTGCCTGTGCCTTTGAACTCTTCGAAAATAACCTCGTCCATCTTGGAGCCTGTGTCGATGAGTGCTGTCGCCAATATTGTCAGCGAGCCTCCGTTTTCGATGTTTCGTGCGGCACCGAAGAAACGTTTCGGTTTCTGCAGCGCGTTGGCCTCGACACCTCCCGAAAGCACCTTGCCTGATGCTGGCGAGACTGTGTTATAGGCACGCGCGAGTCGGGTTATCGAATCGAGAAGGATGACTACGTCATGGCCGCATTCTGTGAGACGCTTGGCTTTCTCAAGGACGATGTTCGCTATCTTCACGTGTTTCTCGGCCGGCTCGTCGAATGTGCTTGAAATCACTTCTGCCTTGACACTGCGTGCCATGTCGGTGACCTCTTCCGGACGCTCGTCGATCAGTAATATAATAAGGTAAACCTCCGGATGATTTGCAGCAATGGCGTTGGCGACTTCTTTCAGCAAGACAGTCTTACCTGTCTTTGGCTGTGCCACGATGAGACCACGCTGTCCTTTGCCGATAGGAGCGAAGAGATCCATTATTCTCGTTGAAACGGTGCATCCTTTGTGACCCGTGATTTTGAACTTCTCATCAGGGAACAACGGAGTGAGGAAGTCAAACGGGATCCGGTCTCTCACGTCATCGGGGTTGCGTCCGTTGATTTTGTCAACTTTAACTAACGGGAAGAACTTCTCGCCGTTCTTTGGCGGACGGATCATTCCGAGTACTGTGTCACCGGTCTTCAGTCCGAACAGCTTTATCTGTGACTGCGACACGTAAATGTCATCTGGTGAGTTCAGATAGTTGTAGTCAGCCGAACGCAGGAAGCCAAAGCCGTCAGCCATGATTTCAAGGACACCCTCGGCGGAGACGACACCGTCGAACTCCGATATAAGCTCGTCGTGTTTCGGAAAAACTTGCGGCTGCTGGCTATTAT
This sequence comes from Bacteroidales bacterium, assembly GCA_024400355.1. Taxonomy (GTDB): domain Bacteria; phylum Bacteroidota; class Bacteroidia; order Bacteroidales; family F082; genus Limimorpha. Next base: position 5,244 of record JAKSMZ010000069.1, on the reverse strand, counting down.
TTGAAAGTTGTGCCTGTACACGCTCTTCCTCAATTGTCTCAACTTGCATTTGCTGATTTTCAACAATGTTGTTTTCTTCAACGGCTTCATTTTCAATTTCAAAATTCTCAATGAAGTCATCTTCAGGTTCATTGTTGCTGTCAAATGTCTGGTTCGTGGTGTCAACAACCGCTTTCGGCTTCGGTCTTGGATATGAGACGTGCTGACGTGGTTTGTCGTCATCTTTGTTTTCAAATGTTGTCTTTATCACATCCTGACGTTTCCCGATCCTCGGACGTTTGGCACGTCTCGGTGATTCAATAGCAGCCGGTGTCTCGGTGGTCGCTGTAGTCGGTTCTGTGACAGTTGCTGCATCGGTTGTTATTTCTTCGTGTTCGATTTTTCTCTTTCTTCCAGGTCTGCCTTTGGGCTTTGTATCCTTTTCCAAATCTTTGCTATCTTCAGACATATTTTCTTTCTTAAAATTTGTATCTAAATCATTGTCAGCGACAACGCCAGGATTCGATGCCTGAGCGTTGAGGATATAATAAACGAGGTCGTTTTTCGGTTTGTCGGTGATGTCAACTCCAAATTCTCTGGCAATCCTTTTCAATTCGGTCAGAGATTTGTCGTTTAGTTCATAAATGTCGTACATGGATATAAAAACTTTCCTAACTGTTGAATTAAAATAATGAACTTTCTGAAAATTGCGGAACAGATCTGTACCGCCCGGTAGAACAGCAGCTAAACGTCCGTTGTTCATTCGAGCTGCAAAATTACAAATAAATTTCAATTGCAATGAAAAAAAATATATTTTTGCAAAAATTTTCAAGACTATGATTCAAAGAATACAATCACTCTATCTGTTTCTGGCTGCCGTGTGCAGTGGGCTACTGTTTTGTTTCGATCTCGCTTCTTTTGACTACGGCGCGACAATGATGAACCTTTCTGTTCTTGGTGTTGATAATCAGATAGATGCAACATATTTTGGTAGCTCATATACACTGCCGCTTTTGGTAATGGCTGTCATCATGACAATACTTCCGGTTATTACCTTATTGATGTACAATAGACGCCGACGTCAGGTAAAGCTTTGTCAGCTTGACATGCTTTTAAACCTTTCTTTTGCGGTTTTGGTTATGTTATACTATATTTCCGACATTCAGAAGAGCATAAATTCGGATATTGTCTCATTCGGAATAGCTATATATATTCCATTGGCGAGCTTGATATTTAATTTATTGGCGATCAGGGGAATAAAAAAGGATATTGAGCTTCTCCGTTCTGTTGACAGAATCAGATAATCAGAAAGCATCAGCAGGTGCGAGTCTTCTGTCGAGTTCATAGACCTCCATTTTGGAGATGTCTTTTCCGTTGATTTGAAATCTAACCATCGTTATGACTTTGTGAAAGCCTGAGTTTCCGGCTGCACCCGGGTTTATATGCAGGAGGTCGAGCTTATGGTCGCGCATGACCTTCAGGATGTGTGAGTGTCCGCTGATGAAAATGTCTGGTTTCTCGCTTGCGAGAAGTAATGTCATGCCTGTCTCATATCTTCCAGGATAGCCGCCGATATGTGTCATCACAACTTTAACATCTTCAACACTAAATATTTGGATTTTTGGAAACATTAGACGCAGTTCCTGACCATCCACGTTGCCGTAAACTGCGCGAAGTGTTTTGAACGCCGAGAGCTTGTCGGCGACATCAGTGTTGCCGATGTCGCCGGCATGCCATATCTCGTCGCAATCCTTGAAGAAATCGAGGATTTTAGGATTAAACCAACCGTGTGTGTCGGATAATAATCCTATTTTCTTCATTGTTAACGAATCTTATATGAAAGACCAAGGCTGAAAACTTCCTTGAATTGAAGGACTTTTTCCGCACATTTGCCGTCAACCCAGGGGAAGACGTCTTCGTCATAGACGAGTCTCGCTGAAATGTTGCAGTTGAGCCAGTCGTTCACCTTGAGTGTCAGAAGGTTGTCCCAGTCGAAGTCGATAGGGCAGTTGTAGTTTCTCTTCAGTTCGTTGATGTAGTCATAGAACATGTCGAGTTTTGAGGTGAAGATGACGTTTTTGAAGACTTCCGCTTTGAATTTGGCTGTTACTTTGGCACCAAGTTCCATACGTGTCTTCTTGCTGTGTATGACATTTATGGTGTCGAGACCGTTAATTTCGTATTTAGCACCTTCCATGCCATAGCGGCCTTCATCAGCGAATGTCTGGTTGTTTACGATAGTCAGTTTTCCTGTTACGGGGGCGACGTTCATAGAGAACACCACGCGTGCGTCGGACGCAGTAGGGGTCCAATCGACACCAAGACCGAGTGTCGTGTATGCCGGTGCCATGAATTCCGATATTTTCAGGGTGTCTGCCTCATAGTCGTAACCAGGGGCAAACTGTGTCTGGAAGGTGAGGTTCGCTGATACGAAGAGTTTGTCTTTCACGACATTTAATCCGTAAAGTGACCCGATGAACAGGCGGTCGTCAGTCTTGATAGGCATCTTCTTGAGGTTGAAGTAGTTGTAACCGAGCTGGAGGTCAATGTCGTTTTCCCACTTGTGCTTGCCTTTGTTCAAATCAATGTTGTAAATAAATGTCCCGAGCATGTTGATGTTGTCCTGTCCGCCTGCCGCCCAGTTGCTGAAGTGGCTTTGTGCGAAGTTCAGTCCGACCATTCCGCCGTGAGTCCATGGTGATGTTGTTGTCTCTGCATCCTGTGCGAATGCCATCTGCGCTGTCATAAGGAGCGCAATCAAAGGTAAAAATACTTTCTTCATTTTATTTGTAATTTTATTTAAGAATTAAACTTTTATACTTTCAAACTCAATACGCATTTCCGTCGTAATAATTTCTTTCTCCAATCGTAAAGGTTATCTCCTGCGATGTCCGTGTCCTGACTAAACTGTCGTTCTTCACCCCTGGAGTCCACAGGAGGTTCTGGATCAATCTGACGGCTTCGTTGTCACAGCCGCCCCCAACGCTGTTCTCAACCACGATGTTTGACGCTCTGCCGTCAGTTTCAATGATGAAACCGAGTTTCACAGTGCCTTGAATCTCAAACTGTTTCGCCTGCTCAGGATACTGAAGCTCAGTGCGGAGATACCCGGCAAGGGTAACCTGTTTGTTTTCAAAATATGGCTTAGGCTGGGTGTAAAGTTCTTTGGCCTCATAAATTCTGTTGCTTGTCTGTGCCGGATAGTCTTGCTCCGGCAACATGATCCTTTTGTTCTTGCTCTCTGATTTCAAATAAGACTTTGCTGAGAAATCCACTGTGTAATCTGTGTGATATTCAATAGGTTTACCTAATTCTGTTGCCGGTTTCCATTCTATCATCTTCACCAACCGCAGTGCTTCCTCGGCACATTCATCATCGAAACTTTTTGCAATTCTGAAGTCCTTCGCAATACCGTCCTGCCCGATGGTGAATTCCACAACGGCCTTCCCGCTTTTCATCTGTTCCAATGCGTCTTGCGGATATACCTGATGATTCTTTATTATTTTGTTAGTCAGTGATTTACCCGCCACTGGTTCCGGCAGTGCAATCTGCGCATTGACGTTTATATTCAATGACACCAGCATTGTGAAAATTGCTAAAAACGTTGTAAATTCTTTCCTCATTCTCTTCAAAATTTCAAGGCACAAATATAGTACAAAATATTCATCTGATGTTACAAAATTTGTACTATTTTTGTCAGATAAATTTTTAATATGGAGCATCAGTTGAAAAAGGAAAATTCCAACATGGTTTTCGGTGTCCATCCTGTTGAGGAAGTCATCAAGGCAGGCAAGGAATTAGAGAAGATTTTCGTTCAGAACGGTCTGCGTTCGCCGCAGATTTCCGCGATATGCGGCTATGCAAAAGAACACAACATCCCCGTGCAGTTTGTGCCAATTGAGAAACTAAATCGTCTGACACGTAAGAATCATCAGGGGATCGTGGCTTTTGTCTGCCCGATTTCTTATCAGGACATTGAGAATGTGATACCTGCTGTGTATGACGAAGGCAGGATGCCGTTCGTGGTGATTCTTGACAGAGTCACCGACGTGCGTAATTTCGGGGCGATAGCACGAACATGTTATGCCGCCGGTGTTGATGCCATCGTTATTCCGTCGCGCGGCTCGGCCTTGATAAACGGTGATGCGATGAAGACATCGGCTGGCGCCTTATCATTAATTAATGTGTGCCGTGTCGAAAATGTGAAAGACACCATTGACTTCCTGAAGGCAAGCGGCCTGAAAGTCGTCGCCTTCTCGGAAAAAGCAAAACAGACCATCTGGCAGGCTGACCTTACAGGACCTGTCGCTGTAATGATGGGATCGGAAGAGGATGGCATCAGTGATGCTTATCTGAAACGTGCTGATAATCACCTTATCATACCAATGCCTGGTAATATCGACTCGCTTAACGTTGGAGTGGCGACAGGCATTGTCACATTCGAGATCGTGCGTCAGAGAATGAGCGAGTAGTTGATTGATAAAATCTTGATATGAATTACAACGTACAGACAATCAAAGAGATAGTGGAACGACAAAGATTGTTTTTCCGCGCTGGAACTACGCTTGACGTTTCATGGCGTGTCGCTCAACTTAAGAAACTCAAGAAAGCCGTGATAGCTCATGAGAACGATTTCATGGCGGCGTTGAAAACTGATTTGGGTCGCTCCGAGGTCGAAGGCTATCTATGCGATGTTGTACCGACAATTATTGAAATCAATGAGACAATCCGCGGACTGCGCAGGTGGGCGAGGCCTGAAAAACACTTCAGCGGGATGCTGTGTTTTCCGAGCATAGTTACGAAAGTGTATAAGATGCCATACGGTGTGTCGTTGATTATCAGTCCGTTCAACTTTCCGATACTACTCACATTAGGCGTTTTGACGGCAAGCATCGCCGGCGGAAACACTGCCGTAATCAAGACAAGCTCTAAGTCGGCGGCATGTACCATGGTGCTGAAAAAATTCATAGCGGATGTCTTTCCCGAAAACTACGTCACGGTAATCGACGGCGGACATGATGTCGCTGATATGTGTTTGGCGCAGCGTTTCGACAAGATTTTCTACACCGGCTCTCCGTCAGTCGGAAAGCACGTATTGACAGAAGCCGCCAAAAACCTCACTTCCGTCGCCTTGGAACTCGGCGGTGAGAACGGCAATTGGTGCATTGTCCGCAAAGACGCTGATTTGAAAGACGCGGCACGGAAAATCGCATTCTTCAAATTATGTAACGCTGGACAGATATGTATCAATATCAATCAGATAGC
>JAKSMZ010000068.1 GCA_024400355.1 Bacteroidales bacterium | reverse complement strand
TTCAGTACAAGAAATTCCGCGGACAAGAACCGAGCCTCGACGGATTCCTGAAGAAACACGGACTGAAATAAACGTGACACGCCAAGGCGTGAAATGCAAATCGCTTCGCGAAATCATGTTGATTTACAGACATTTCGCGAAGCGATTTTTATTGATTAAGTTTAACCACCATCACCAGCCCTGAGCCAGCACGTCGGCGATGTGAATTATCTTTATCGGGAGATTCTGTTTCTTTGCGTACGAGTCGAGATGCATCAGGCACGACATGTCGTTGGTGACAATGTATTCCGCGCCGGCAGCAATGGCATCGTCTGTTTTCTGTTTCGCCAAAGCGCATGAAATCGATTCATGCTGGACCGCGAAAAGACTGTTTCCGTAGCCACAGCAGACTTCAGGATATTGTAATTCAAGGAGTTCCAATCCGTTGACCTTCGACAACAACTGACGCCCCTCGTCTTTCAGCCCCAATTCACGCAATGAAGAGCATGAATCGTGATAGACAACTTTATGCGGAAACACCGCACCGAAATAGTCAACTTTCAACTTATTGACAAGGAAATCTGTCAGTTCGTAAATATTTCCGACAAGACTTTGATACTTCAGGTGCGATGCTGTGTTGTAGAAAAGCTCCTTGTACCTCGTTTTGATAAAACCGACACACGAAGCGTTAATTCCAACCACCGGACGGTTGTTAGGGAAATCAGCCAAGCACTTCTCCCCCAGCGCTTTGGCATCATCCACAAATCCACTCTTGAACGCAAACTTGCCGCAACACGTCTGTTCGGGATTATATTCAACATCAACATTACATACGTGAAACAACTTCAGCACATTCATCGCCGTCATCGGATAAAACTGGTCGATTACGCATGAAACAAAAAGGTCAACAGTCATCTCAAAAATTTTCGCAAAGTTAATGTTTTTTATTAAATGTTAAAAAATATTTGAGAAATCACGCCAGAAATTCGGATATGACTTTGAAACAGTCTCCGCATTCTCAATCTCGACGGCACCAATCTTCATCGACAACGGTGCCAAAGCCATCGCAATCCGGTGGTCATCGTGTGAATTAAAGACAACAGGATTGTCATCATCATACATCGGCAGATCTTTCAACGCATTCATTTTCAATACATCACCAGACAACCGTTCAAACTCCACTCCTATTTTCCCAAGTTCCGCGACCATCGCACCGACTCGGTCCGACTCTTTTATGGCAAGATTCCTCAAGCCCGCGAACATAGCACTGACCTGAAGTCCGGCGCATGATGCGATGACAGCTGGGAACAGATCCGGCGCGTTTGTGAAGTCAAATTCAAATAAATTTTTACAATTCGACATTGATCTCACAACAGTTGCGCCACCATTTTCAAATATTGTTTTTACACCGAAACCATCAAAAATCTCCGCAACGAGTTTGTCACCTTGAATGGATTTCTCTTTCAGATTCCGCAGGAAAGCCTGTCCGCCGCCGCTCAGTGCGACAATTTCATACCAATACGAAGCCGCGCTCCAATCGCTTTCCACAACGTATTCAACATTTTGATAATCAGAATGTTCGACAACGATGTCACGACCGTCACGATGCACTTTAGCACCATATTCCGACATAATCCTGACAGTCATGTCAATGTACGGCAAGGAAGTGAGTTCGCCTTCGAGATGCAACTTGAGGCCATTCTCAAAAGTCGGGGCGGCGAGCAGCAACGACGAAGCATACTGCGAACTCCTGCTGACATCGACGGAGACAGCTCCGCCACAAAGATTTTTACCATTAATCAATAAGGGTGGAAAACCTACAACATCCTGATATTGAATATCTGCTCCAAGTTGCCGCAAAACATCAACCAAGTCCTTAACCGGACGTTTATGCATCCGCTCCGAGCCAGTCAAGAGCCATTCCCCAGATTTCAACGCCAAGGCAGTGGTGAGAAAACGAAACACAGTACCGGCATTTTGACAGTCAATCTCATTTAATGAATATTGTCCTTTACTATTGTTAATAAATTTTAACAATTCCGAAAGGAGTTCAGTGTCATCAGCATTAGAGAGATTATTTATCTTCGGCTCAAAACCAGCATAAAAACAAATCATCAGAGCGCGGTTGCTCTCACTCTTGCTTCCAACAAGCGGCACGCTGACTTTAAAGTTTTTATTTGCCAAACGAACTCTCATCTCCAAGAAAATCAACGAGATAATTCAAAGACTCAATAATATCACATTCTTCAACGACAATGTCATAATGTGGTTTCTCAGGCTCGGAAACCAACACGAAGCGGATTTTTCCATCCGCGTTTTTCTTATCATGACGCATTATCTCAATCAAAGCATTGAGATTCAAATCCTTAAGATTGAAATAATCAAACTTGTCTTTATATAGTGTCTTATAAAATCCAGCCCATTTCGTGTCTAAGCCGCAATATTTTTCAGACAGCCACAATGCCGGAATGATGCCAATGGCGACAGCCTCGCCATGAAGCATATAATTTTGTGAATCAAGAAGATACGTCTCAATGGCATGACCAACAGTGTGTCCGAAATTCAAGACTTTACGCAATCCGGCCTCATTCGGGTCCTTTTGCGTTATTTTCTCCTTGGCATCAATGGCTCTCTTCACAAACTCCTGACTTACAGGCAGTTGTACATCAAAAAACGATTTGTCGGAAATGAACCCGTACTTTATCATCTCTGCCAGTCCCGACTTCTGCTCGCGCACAGGCAATGTCATCAGGAAATCAGTATCGACATAAACCGCCAAAGGATTAGAGAACAGTCCGATTTGATTTTTAAGTCCTTGGAAATCAACACCCGTCTTTCCACCGACAGCGGCATCAACCATCGACAGAAGCGTTGTCGGCACGTTGATGAAGCCGATGCCGCGCTGATAACATGAAGCCGCGAAACCACCCATATCCGACACGACACCACCTCCGAGATTAATCAGCAATGAGTTCCTGTCAGCATGATTCTCGACAAGCTGCGACCAGATTTTCTGGACCGTGTCAAGATTCTTGCAATTCTCACCCGAAGGGATTTCAATCAGCGTGAAGTTGCTGATCCTCGTCTTTTCAAAAAACAGCGGCAGGCAGAAATTTATCGTATTCCCATCAACAAGAACAAATATTCTTGAATGAGAATCAATCATTTGCGACAGCTGCCCAACATCTCCAGAATACAGAACCATTAAGTGAAAATATATTTTATACGTTTCAGATTATTGAACAAGTGATTTTCCTTGATGTGTCGGTGTTTCCCAACGCAATCTCGACTTTGACGAAATGGTCGGGCATCAGCGGGTCGATGAGTTCGGGCCACTCGAGGAGACAAAGGTGCCCGCTGTAGAAATAATCCTCGTAACCGATGTCGAAGACCTCCTCCAACTTCTTGATTCTGTAAAAATCAAAATGGAATATCGAGCCTTCATCCTGATTCGTAAGATATTCATTTACAAGAGCAAATGTCGGACTATTGACCTCATCTGTCACGCCCATCCGGTGACACAGGTTCTTTATAAGCGTAGTTTTTCCGGCACCCATAGGACCATAAAAAGCGATGATGTCGGATTTGTCACGCCATGAGAGCAGCAAGTCTGTGACTTGTGAAAGCTCTTCGATGCCGTTTATTTCAAAAGTTTTTGTTTCCATTATTTAGCCTTCATGTATGCGACGGGGATGAGCATTTCGCTCATCGAGATGCCGCCGTGTTGGAATGTGTTTTTGTAATAATTGACGTAATAGTTATAGTTGTTCGGGTAAGCGAAGAAATCGTTTGCGCGGGCGAAGACGTATGCGGTGCTGACATTGACTCTCGGAAGGAAAATCTTCTCGGGGTCTTTCACTTCAAACATCTCTTTTGCATTGTATTTCAACGACTTGCCGTATTTATACCTCAAGTTTGTATTGACGTTCTTATCGCCCAGAATCTTCACCGGATTCTTGACATAAACGGAGCCGTGGTCGGTGGTGACAACCATGTCGCAGCCTTTCGACGAGATGAACTTCATCATGTCGTATAGCGACGAATGCTCGAACCACGACAGCATGAGCGAGCGGTAAGCCTCCTCATCGTCAGCGAGTTCGCGGATTATCTCCATCTCGGTGCGTGCATGCGAGAGCATGTCAACGAAGTTATAGACGATGACATTGAGTTTGTTCTGCATCAGGTTGCTCATCTGTTCGTAGAGCTTCTTCCCGGCGGCGAGGTTCAGCACCTTATTATATGAATACTTGATATTCTTACCGAAACGTTTCAGCTGTTCGCCAAGCAACTCGCTTTCATATTGATTCTTAGTGCCTTCGTCTTCCTCGTCAGTCCAGTAATTTGGGAAACGGCGGCGTATTTCGAGAGGCATCAGGCCGGCGAAGATGGAATTTCGCGCATACTGCGTAGTGGTCGGCAGGATGCTGTAGTAAATGGCATCGTCCTCAACGTGGAAAAACTGCTCCACCAGCGGCTGTATCGACTTCCACTGGTCGTAGCGAAGATTGTCTATCAATATGAAAAACAGCGGTTTATCATCATCGGTCAATCTGTTCAGCACGTTATTTTTCATCACAGTATGCGACATCGTCGGCTTCGACTCGCTGCGTCCGCCAACCCAGTCGCAATAATTCTTCTCGACATAACGCGAGAACAGGTTATTCGCCTCCTGCTTCTGCAATGCGAGGATCTCTTTTATGCCGTCGTCAGCCGACTTCTGAAGCTCCAGCTCCCAACGTGTCAGGTTCTTGTACACTCCGATCCACTCATCGAAGTTCAGGTTTCCGCTGAGGTCCATGCCGATCTTGCGGAACTCCTGCTGGTATTTCGACGTTGATTTCTCGTCAACGAGTTTCTTGTTTTCGAGGTTGCGTTTCAGCGAAAGCAGAATCTGGTTCGGATTGACCGGCTTTATCAGATAATCGGCGATATTGCTGCCGATGGCGTCTTCCATGATGCGTTCCTCCTCACTTTTCGTAATCATCACAACGGGCAGGTTCGGGAACTCCGCCTTGATTCTCTCCAATGTCTCAACGCCGGAAATGCCCGGCATCTGTTCATCAAGAAAGACGATGTCGAAATGTTGCGAACGCACGAGGTCGAGCGCATCGACGCCGCTGTTTGCCGTAACTACTTCATAACCTTTCTTTTCCAGGAAAAGGATGTGTGGCTTCAAAAGTTCTATCTCATCGTCAGCCCATAAAATCGTATTTGCCATATTTCCTATTTTTTGAAGATAACGTTTGAATTGTGGAAAAGATATAAGACTCAAAAAAAATATTTCGTGTTTTACATGTTTTTCAACGGTGAATCCGACGAATACGGCACTTTGCCCGACGGCACCACCTTGCTTGATGTCTCGAGATGAACATCCTGATCGTCGAAGAAGATATGTGCGCCGAAAGCCTTGAGCACCTTGTCTTTAGGCATTCCGCCGAGGAAATAGACCTCGTTGACATACACGCCCCATTTCTTCAGGGTCTTGATGACGCGCATGTGCGCCGGTGCGCTGCGTGACGACACGATTGCCAAACGCAGCGGCGAGAGTTCCACGGTGACAGGCAGCGAGGCCTGGATCTTCGACAGTTTCATCAGCAGTTTCGCGAACGGGCCTTCCGGCAGCGGGTCGTCCTGATGTTCGTCTTCGTAACGGTGAAACTCATCGAGACCCTCGACGCGGGAATAAATCTCCGCCTCATCGGAAAACAGCACTGCATCGGCATCGAAGGCTATTTTCACGGTGTTGTCATCGGGATTGAACGCTGTGGGCGGCTCGTAGATGACCGCCGCGGCGCAGTTGCTGTGCGAGTCGATGACCGACTGCACGCTCTTTTCGTCCTTCGAGAGAAAGAGATCAACGCCGAAAGCCTCGATATAAGATGCCATCGACTCACCGCCGGTGAACGCCAGACGAGTGATGTCAAGGTCGTATTTCTCAATGGATTTCAGTATCCTAATGCCGGTTTCCGGACTGTTACGAGACATCACAACGACTTCAACCACAGGCTTTTGCGCCTGTTTGTTCAACTGGAGAAGACTTTTCACGAGATAAAAAGCCGTGCCTATTTCGAGCGGCACATCCTGATTCTTCTCTTGATATTCGCGGTAACGTTTTACTCCCTCGCGCTCAAAAATCTCATTTTCCTTCTCAAGGTTGAACAACGCGCGTGAGGTAACACCGACAACTAACATTTCAGACAAATCGACCATATCCATTAAATTGAAAGTTGCAAATTTACACAAAATTGAGATTTGAATGGTTATTATTTTGAAAAACGTCTGATTATTTTAGGGAAATGTGTATTGTCGTTCAGAAGACATGACTGCATCAGCCTGATGAACAAAATCAAGATATAACGTTGCCTATTCAGAACAGCTTCAGCTGTATCGCCATGTTGAATGTCATCCTGTGAATTGGCGAAACGCCGTGTTCCGCGACGGCGTTTTTGTGTTCGGGCGTCGGATAACCCTTGTTTTTCAACCAGTTATACTGCGGAAACTCTTTGTGATATTCCTCCATGATGTGGTCACGGGTTGTCTTTGCGAGTATTGACGCCGCCGCTATCGACTGATATTTCGCGTCACCGCCGACGATGCACTGATGCCTGATGCCTTTGTACGGATTAAAACGGTTTCCGTCAATAAGCAGCAACTCCGGCCTGACTTTCAGTTGATCGATGGCGCGGTGCATGGCCAGAAACGAGGCGTTAAGGATGTTTATCTCATCGATCTCCTTGGCGGAAACGATACCGACACCATAAGCCAACGCATTATCTAACACTTTGA
>JAKSMZ010000067.1 GCA_024400355.1 Bacteroidales bacterium | reverse complement strand
TCTGATTCATATTTATATCCCTCACTGTTGAATGGGCAATTCCATGTGGCAGTGAAATAGAAATCTTTCCATTTATATTGCACGTAAATATCTTGGGACTTTGCTTCATACCACAATTCCTCGCCATTTAACGAACAAGAAGGGGTTATGTCAAAATTACATCCAGCCACGAAATTGTTCCAGTATGCCTGCGCATTGATGCCGCTTGCGAAATTGTCGTGCGAATGCAAAAAACTTTCACCGGCGGACTTGTCTCTTCTCAAAGTACCATATATGGAGATGTTTATGTGGTTGAATAGTTTACTGACACCGGTTTCAAAAGATAAATATATGCAGTTGAAATAGTCTGCATTTACAGGTGAACTGATGAACAAATTGCTGTTAGGGTCATAGTGGCAGAGATTAACAATCGGGTTAAAGAGATGATAGCTGCCTGCTGCAGCGTTGACAAACCAGCCTTTGGAGTGGACGTAACGTGCCAATAATCTTCCATCCAACTGATTTGAAGGCTTCAAATCAGCGTTTCCAACGGTAGCTTCTACATTGTCAATGCGTTGCATAACTGTCGAGAGTGAACTTAATGATGGTAATGATGGTGTGAAATTAGCGGTTGCAGTCAACGACCAGCTGTTGTTCATACGCCAGTTGAGTCTGGCAGAACTCAAATTTCTTATGTAAATTTTATTGGCACTGCCATCAACGACAGAAAATAATTTCGCGGCCGTTCCGAGAGCGTAATTGACTTTTTCTCCCAAATTGCCTTGTACTTCTCCGTATAAGTATAGATTATCTTTCGACATTTTTGAAACAGTGTTATATTCAACATAATCGTTGTTTGCGAAATTATGCTGGTATTGCAAGCCGAAACGTGTGCTGATCTTTGTAAATTGTTTACTGTAAGCACCCTCCGCAGTGACTGCATATCCATAGTTGCCGACTTGTGTCTTGTAATTCTCAACTGTGTCTATTTTTGTGTAAATCAATTTATTAACATAATTTGAAGACGAATATTGACCGACGATATTGAATTCCATTTTCTGATTGTTTTTCAACTTTTGGGAGTAGAAAAGGTCGATTGTTGGCATTCTGTATTTGTTGTCGGTATATCTTTCCATGTTAGACGTGTCGATACATCCGTTGTCAGATTCTATCATTTCTCCATTCCATTTCCAGTGACTGTTTCCAAGGTTGCCTCGCAATGAAGCCACAAAAGTAGTACTGTCGTTTGCTTGAAATGTGTATTCAGCTGTCACACTGTGGTCGATGTAATGGAAAGGACTCTGGTTTTTCTGTTGTCTTTCAACAATTCTGAGCGAATCCAAATACTTGTCGTACATCACGTATGGAACATCATTGTAGTTTCTGTAGTTGACGTTGTATTGCACTGAAAATTCCGACCTGCCTTTATGGTAAGAACCGAAGAAATATCCGTCAACCTTACCAGTAGTTAGAGCCGACGATATTCTTGTCACCACACTGCCTCCATCGTCCTGTTCCTTCAATATGACATTAATAATGCCGGAAGCTCCGCGGTCGAGATAGCGGATGCCAGGGTTGTTGCTGTATTCAATACGTTTGATTTTGTCGGCCTTGACGTTGCAGAAGCGTGTCATTGAGACTTCCTTTCCGTTGATTTGCAATATTGGTGAGCCGCCATCAATGGTTATGTTTTGTAGTGCCATATTGACTTTTAATCCAGGAAGTTGTTGCATATCAAGCAGTTCGAGATTTCTTCCTGCAACATCTGCTTCTTTGGGGTCAGGCAGTACCACAAAACGGTCGGCTTCTTCTGTGACGCGTGTGCCAACCACCATTACCTCATCTAATTCTTCCGATTTGCTCGGCATTATTAGCTGACCGAGGTCGCCTGCTCCACATCTGACCGACAAGCTTTCATATCCTATTGCAGATGCTGTTATAATATATTTTTCATCAACGACATCGAAAGAAAAAAAACCTGTACTGTCGGTCACGGTCCCTGCTATAATGTTTTCATTGTCAATATTTCGCAACGCGACATTCGCGAACTGAACGGGGTTCATGTTCTCGTCAGCCAATTGGCCAGTAATTTGATTTTCGCTGTTTTGTGCAAAAGTTGCCGAAGCCAGCATACACATACACAGAAATATAAAACCTTTTTTCATGGTGACATGAATTTTTATGTTGGTGAAAAAATAATGTTTTTATCCAGATTAAGGATTATTTAATTTTTTCAGACGTAATGATTCTTCATAGAAATCAATATTGACACTCTAAAGTATATGGGTTGTTTCATTAACTGTGTCCTCTTACTCAAAGGAACAGCACTCTCATAATAACAACCAACCCGCAGATTATCAATATGATGCCGGTTGCGTGGTTCAGTATTCTCATCCTTTCTTCGGTGAAGAAATGCTTCAGAGAATAAGCTCCCATGATTTTCAGTATGTCGAATGCCAAAACGGTGGCGAACGTTCCGAGGAAGAACATGATGACTTTGTCGAGTTCGCCGTCGTAAGAACCCGAAGCCGTCGCCACACATGTCATCCAAAATATCCAGATGAACGGATTTAACACGTTCATGGCAAATCCTTTACCTAAATATACATACCATCGTGAACCTTCCGGCTTCTTGATATTCAGCTTCTCGTCAACCTTGTCAAGTTTCTCGTCGAGTTTCTCAAACTTCTTCTCAAACTGTTCGAGTTCCTCGTTCTTGCGTTTCGAGCGTTCGACTACATTTTCGGGTTTGCTTCTATAGGTGAAGATTCCGAAGACGATGACGATGATGCCGGCGGCTATTCCGGCGAGCACCACGTTTCTGTTTCCGCTGTTAAAATCCAACTGGACTGATGTCATCAACATCACTACGACGGCGGCCACATCGCTCAACATGACACCGGCATCAAAAAACAAGGCCTTTTTAAAGCCTCTGTTGATACTTGTCTGAATCAGCGTGAAGAACGCTGGCCCGATGCCGAAAATGGTCGCGAGTGACAAACCGAGTAATGCTCCAGATAAAAAAGTCATACTTTAAAATTTCAACTCGCAAAAGTAATAAAAAAACGTTAAACGGAGCTTTTAAAAAATGTTTTTTGAACATAAATGTGTTTTTCCAGTTTTTTATCTTGTCACTACTACAACGGCGTTTTTAAATCTTTTCACAACGCCTTGTAAATCAAATATTTCTGTAAGTACAACATATATTCCTGGCGGCACGACATGGCCGTTGGCATCAAGTCCGTCCCACACAAAATATCCGACAGTGGCAGCAAGGCAATTATCTGCCACACGTTTCATGAACCTTCCTTCCGAGTCAAAGATGTTGATGTTTATCGTGAAACCTGTTTCATTAAATTTATAATTTATGGTCGTGATGTCATCGAAGCCGTCGTTGTCGGGTGAGAAGATTTTCGGGATTACTTCAATTTCATCATCGATTTCCTTGTTTTCAACGGAAGACGAGTTTTTGGAGCCTGGTGTCCCGTATAGCGGGGCGGCGGCGGAGTGCCAGCCGTCACCGATGCGTTCAAGTGAAACGCCTTTCGTTTCTGTGAGAAGCGGATAGTGGTCTTTCTCGGAATACCCGATGGCGTCGATTGCTTGTGAATTATGAGTAAGTATTACAGTCGCCTCGCTGTTGGGATATTGCGGAAACCCCTGCATCTCGATGAAATTGTCGGTCTGGCACTCGTATTGCTCCGCGATTTCTTTAACTGTCGTTGTCAATAACACAAAGGAATATGGTAAAAAAAGCCTGTTTTCATTGCAGATTTGCATGAGTGTTGTGTCTGGCGGGTTCGGGAAAGTATATTTTATCACTCCTATCTTCATATACGCGAGGTTGAAGACCTTGCCGGAATTGTTGTACAGCTCAACATAATCACCCGCTGGTTCAATCGGGTTGAAGAGAATCTCATTGATGATGATGTCCCCGTTTTCAGGCGTGCCGGGCAGCCCGAAGCTCAACCTGCTTTCAGGCGGCAGTGGCACTCCCGTACAGTTTAAGACATTTTCTATCAATATGTTATAGACAGACTGAGGTTTTAAGTCTTGGCTCAAATGCAACCTCACGCGCCATGTATCTTCCGGAAATAATGTTATCTCATTTGGGTGCGTGTCAAATTCGATTACTGTATAGTTTTCTGGCATGTCAAGTGTATGAGCGTCCATTTTCTGGTCGAAGACGACATCAATGGTGTTTTCTGAAATGACATCAATGTAATCAACACTGGGAATCAATATGTTATCTGCGTCAACGGAGTTTCTTGAGCCTGGGGTGCCGCCGTTTTTGTCAGTGCTGGCTCGCCAGTTTTCTTTCGCGGCACAGGCTGCGTCGGGGTCAATCTGCTCAAGCGACCAGCCGCCTTCTGCTTTTGTCTTGTCGCGGTACCACGTGAGGTCAAACTCCACATCCGACATGAGTTCACGGTCTTTGTTTCTCAACTCAATCCTCACTCCGGCATTAGTGACAGCGAACCCAGAAAAACCAAGGCAGTTGCCGTAATTAGACAGCATCTCAACAGCGTCGTTTTTGCAAAAGATAAGATAGTCATCTGGTTGAATTATAATGTGTTCCGTGATTTCTTTCTCTGTTGTCCCGATTGTCAGAAACCAACCTCCGATGTCTATCGGGTAACCGCTGTTGTTGAAAACTTCAATGTATTCGGCTGCCGGAAGCCCGACAACAGGCTCCGGGTCTGCCATTATCTCGTTGATTAACAAGTCGTTCTCGTGTGTTATATGATGAATGAAAACCACTTCTATGTTTTCAGCCATATTGCCGCTTATATCTTGTATCTTGTTGATAATCAGTTTATAATTGACATCTTCCTGAATAGCATTTGTAAAAGTCAGAAGTATTGTTGAACGGTTTCCGAAAAACTCGACAAATTCAGGCGAATTTAATTGATTGTCAATGTTATAGTTGTCGGCATCCAAGGCGGTTGTTTCGTCAATCGCCTCGTTGAATTTCAAAGTGATTTGGTTTTCATTCAGAATATTTATGTTTTCAAGTTCTGGAGGTGTCTCATCAACTATCTCCGGCCCGATGTAAACGTCGTCGAGATAAACTCTTTGGGCGTTTGACTTGCTGTATGTTATCTCAATACCGAAGCTGCCTGTCGGCTCGTACGTCTTATCAACACATTGACATTCAAGGATATACTCTCCATTGCCGGTTTTGTCGACAAAAATCTGCCAAAGTCCGGCAACACTTCTTGTCACCTTTATGAATGTTGAAAAAGGTGAAGCAATGAAGTTGTCGGAACCTCGGCATATACTGACGGTCGTAGTGCCGTCAACACGTTGTAAATCAATCACATCTTGACTTCCAGCCTCACCAAGCCGAATAAAATAATTTTCACAAAGATAAATGTCGGTGAAGTTGTTTGACGACGGCGCGAAGGCTTCTCTTATCCAGAAACGCCACTCACGGCCGTTGTCATCACCTGAATCCGGCTGGCACCGACTGTTGGCATCAACGATGAACAGCGATGCGTTTCCTCCAACAGTGGCGTTCAGCTGCAGCTGATAATTCGCATTTACACAGAAAACGCTGTCAGTGCCAGTCCAGACAGGCTCTTGCGTGAAATCACCGTCAGAGAAATCATCGGTGACCTGCGCAACAAGGGGCGGCCACATTAATAAAAGGTGTGCCCATAATATCAATAACATTTTTGCTTTCATGTATTACATGTGATTTTTTTATGTAATTTTGCGCAAAAGTATATCAAAAAATCCTGACAAATTCAATTGTAAAAGGAATTTACACGGAAAATCAAGAAATTGTTGATATGTTAAAATTTTTTGACAAAATCGGGGTTTTTTGTAAAAGAAATTAGACAAAAAAGATGAAAATAGCAGTCATTGGAGCGTCTGGACTGGTCGGACATAAGATGTTGCAGGTGCTTGAGGAGCAGAAAATCCACATTGATGAACTGATTGTGGCGGCTTCCGAGCGTTCGACAGGTAAGAAAATTGTGTTTTGCGGCAAGGAATATACATTTGTTTCTGTCGGGCAGGCAATCGAGATGTGTCCCGACATCGCCATTTTCTCAGCCGGTTCCGACGCATCGCTGAAATACGCGCCGCTGTTTGCTGAGAAAGGCACTTACGTCATCGACAACAGCTCGGCTTGGCGCCGTAAAGACGGCATCCCGCTTGTGGTGCCGGAGATAAATGCAGACGACATAAACGTTGATACTCACATAATTGCGAACCCGAACTGCTCAACAATCGGGCTTGTGATGGCTCTCGCGCCGATGCACCGACGCTACGGGATAAAACGCATCGTGGTCTCAACGTATCAGTCGGTAAGCGGCAGCGGTCTCAAAGGTCTCAACCAGCTTCATTGCGAACAACGCGGCGAGAAAGCCGAGAATCCTGCTTATCCGCATCAGATTCATGAAAATATCCTCCCGCACGGCGGCACTTTCAACGACGACGGAAGCACTACGGAAGAGGAGAAACTTGTTTTTGAAACGAACAAAATCATGCACTCCGACATAAGGGTCTCAGCGACGGTGGCACGCGTTCCGGCTTACGGCGGACACTCGGAGTCGGTCAATGTCGAGTTCACGCAACCGTACGATTTACAGGAACTTAAAGCGGAAATCGCGAAGTTTCCGGGCATCGTAGTCGCAGACGACCCAAGCCAGAACATCTATCCGACACCATTGATGGCTTACGACAGGGACGAGGTCTTCGTTGGCAGGATGCGCCGCGACAACAGCGTCGAAAACGGCTTCAACTTTTGGGTCGTGACCGACAACATCCGCAAAGGTGCGGCCACCAACGCGGTGCAGATTGCGAAAGAGGTGAT
>JAKSMZ010000066.1 GCA_024400355.1 Bacteroidales bacterium | reverse complement strand
CGTCGTTCTCGGCGTTACGTTGGCATTTGTGTCATGCAAAAAGAAATCTGACGAACCAACCCCACAGCCGCAGCCCGTTGACATCTGGCTCGGAAGCTATGAGGGCAGCATTGATGTCAATGGCACCATCATCAGCGAACCATGGGGCTTGATTTCAGACACGCTTTTAAACAAAACATTAGAAAATCTGCCGATGACAATCAAGAAGTTGACATCCCAAAGAGCAATCGTGACGATAAACTACGGTGTTCTGCCCATTATTTTCAATGCAAATATTGACGGTAACACAGCCACTTTTGAAAAGTATGAATTGATTCCGAGCATCGATTTTCCTGTCACAATCGCTGGTATCAGTTTCAACATCAAAGGTGTGGAATTCAGCAACATAGTTCTTAATTACAATGAAGGAGTCATCACCGGCAGCGGAAACGCAGTCATCACGGCAGAGCCTGCTGAACCTAACATGTTAATCAATAAGATAACCATGACTCTGGCTCTCAGACCTGAATACACGAAGAAATAAACAACTGATCGTAAACAAACACTAAGCGCAAGGCACGTCGATGTCTTGCGCTTTTTTGTCACCGTTTGAATGGAAAATCAAACGTCATAGCTTCTTCTCAAAAACTTCAGTCTGTTAATGAAAAACAGTCCGACAACCGCCGGAATCGCGAGGTTATACAGCCATAAAATCGTGCTTGCCGAAAAGACCATCATGCTCCACGAGCTGCTTATCGCGTTGATTGCCAACCATTTCTCAAAGACAACGATGCAGACCGAACCTCTCACCGCAATCTCTGTAATCGTGATGAAAGGTATGACCGTCATCAAAAGATATGTCACCATTATCGGTATCATGGAATTGAAGTAAGATAACGGAATGCCGAACGCCCAGATCAGAATGACAAATTGCAACGAATAAACCATGTATTTCGCGAAAGCGAGCAGCAATATCGTCAGCAATTCCTTTCGGGAAAACATATTGAAAACACCCATGTAACCATCGGTTTTCTCACGCCATTTTTTCGGAACAAAAATGCGCAAGTACCTGAATATCTTAATGTTGAAAAACAGCACAAGCAGCAGGCCCAGCACTATTGTCGCAGCAAGCAGCACGAGCCATCTGAACCGTCCGGCAAAAAACACGCAGGCGAAACATCCGAGGCTCACCGTGACAATCATCTGTGCAATGTTTCCGACGAAAGTCAGCATGGCAGCCTTGATGCGGTTACCTTTTTCCAAGATAAATATCCTGCCGAGGAAGTCGCCTGTCCTGTTCGGGAAAAACATCCCCGCGGTGATGCCTGTGAAAATGGCGGTAAACGCTTTGCTGAACGGCACATTTTCAATCGGTTGAATGGATTTCTTCCATTTCATGGCTTCAAATGCGATGTTAACCGGAATCAAAAGCAGTGCGGCTGTCATCAGTAAAATACCTTTCGGCGATGAGAACGAGCTTTTGATATTGTTCCACATTTCCGTAAAATCTTGGTTTTCAATTATTTTTACATATAAAATCCAACAGCCGGCAAGCACGATGATAATTTTGATTGCCGTTTCAGCAATTTTAAGTAATTTTGCCCTGTTGAATTTTCCGCTCATAATTTGCAAAAATAGAAAAAATTTGAAGACAGAGAAAATAATATTGGGCATCGACCCTGGGACAATGCTGATGGGTTACGGCTTGGTGCTTCAGAAAGGCAATGAGCTGAGCATGATTTGCATGGGTGTCATAAAGTTGAATAAACTTGACAACCAAGCACTTAAGCTGAAGAAAATCTTCGAGCGCGTGCTTGAGCTTGTCGATGAATACCATCCTGACGAGCTGGCCATCGAAGCTCCTTTTTTCGGAAAAAACGTGCAGTCGATGCTTAAGCTCGGCCGTGCACAGGGTGTGGCGATGGCGGCGGCTCTGTTCCGCGACATCCCGATCTTCGAGTATTCGCCGAGAAAGATAAAACAGTCGATAACGGGCAACGGCGCGGCTTCAAAGGAACAGGTGGCGGCTATGGTTCAGAAACTCTGCAACTTCACCGAGCAGCCCGACTATCTTGATGCCACTGATGCCATGGCAGCAGCGGTCTGTCACAGTTTCCAGAACAGACTCAACATCGTGAACGAGAACGAGGCAAAGCTGCCGAAGATCCCGAAAGGAAAGAAACCGGTGAGCGGCTGGGCGGAGTTCTTAGCCAAAAATCCAGATAAGAGAGTGTAAATCAGATGTTTACGCTCCCCTACTCTGTATAGATCTTTATCATCTTCTCAATTGCATTCTCGCACACTTCGCAGAACTTTCCACCTTTGAATGTGTTCATCAGACAGTCGATTTTCGGGCGATAGACGCCGTGCAGCTGATAGCCGGCACCTTCATAAACTCCGACGGTTTTCTCATATTTTGTTTCAGCAGGTGTAGGTATTGGTGTTTTCCTGCCTAACATCTCCTGCCATTTCGACCCGAAATCGACCAATGTGGTGATGTTCGGCTCCCATGGTTCGACATCGTGCTGATAGTTGCATGTGCCATCGTAGGCGTATTCGTCGGCAAGTCCGGCGAAGCCATGCCCGAACTCATGGATTATCACTTCCGAAGAGTATGAGTTGCCTGTCGAGCTGACACAATAGGAGTTGAAAATCCCGCCGCCGCCGTATTTCGGACTGTTGGCGAGGATGTAAATCTGGTCGTAAGGCACCTGTCCGGCGAGTTCCTTCATGGTACGGTTGTCGAATGTCATGCAGTAACGCTCGCTGCCGAAAGTCCAATATTGGCAACTCAGGGCTGTGTTTTTATAGACCCCTTCGCCTGGTTTAGTGATGTCGCTGTCCTGCGAGGGCACCATCACGGCGCGGATGTTGAAGCGGTCGGTGTAAGAAGAATACGGTTCATAACCGAAAAGACTCTCCATGAAAAAGTTGCAGTCGTTGATGAACTTACCCATTTCTTTTTCGGTGTAACCGTCGGGAAGCAGCACAATATCAACGGCTTTGTCGGAAGGATAATCGCCATAGACATTATAGATCGCGTAAGGAAGTTTCGGTGCCGGAACAATGTACTTGTCGGCTGGGTCAACGGTGATGCGCATCATCTCGTGAGGCACAAGTTTACCGTCCTTGGCGTAGAAAGTCACATCGACAGGTTCTTTCGGGAACGGCATGATCACCGACTCGTGGAAGCCTTTGTTTATATGCAGCGCCTCCTCGGTAGTCTGCCATTCGCCGAAAAGCAGGCAGTAGCCGTGCGAATAAATCACCTCTTCCGTTTCGGGGAGAGTGACCTCGAAATAATACATCCCGTAGCCTGTGCTGTCAATCATGTGTAAGCGCGGGCCACCCCATTCCGGTTCCCTGACGAAACGGTCAACGGCATACGTCACCGTATCGGAGTTTCCGTAAAGGTAATAATCAATACGCAACTGATTGTCTGTGAAATAGTTGTCAT
This sequence comes from Bacteroidales bacterium, assembly GCA_024400355.1. GTDB lineage: Bacteria > Bacteroidota > Bacteroidia > Bacteroidales > F082 > Limimorpha. The sequence continues at coordinate 3,456 of JAKSMZ010000066.1, read as the reverse complement.
ATTCTTCCTGAGCGTTTGAAACGAGACAAAACGCAAATGCCAATGTCAGAAATGCCAATGTTTTTTTCATATTTCAAATTATTGTTTTACGATTTTCCCTACTGTGATTCTTCCGTCTTTATTGAAAAACTTCACCACATAAACTCCTGATGCCCAATCTTTTACTGAAAGTGTCTTTTCATTTGAAGAAACAACTTCCTTGCCTGTAACGTCATAAATCCTGTAATGTTCAACCTCGTCTGAAAAATTCAATGTTTCTTCAGCCGGATTCGGGTATATGAAGCTGTTTGTGACATCTTTGGCACCTGCATAACCGCAGACCTCGTTTGAATGTTCATATTCACAGCCATTCAACACCGTCGTGACCGTGTAGCAATACTGGTCCCATTTGAGGTTATTGTCGGTGTAACCCGTTGATTTCACGTCTGTTGCGATGACTTCCCCGTTGCGGTAGATGTTATACGACATGTCATTTAAGATTTCAGCCGGCACATCGGTGTAAGCACGCAGCATCCATGAATAATCCATGTCGAACTGCGACAGAGGCTTCCATGAAACACCTGATTTAAGCAGTGCACTGTTATCATTTCCGACATATCGGCACACCGAGGCGGGCGACTGTGCGCCTGAGGCCTTGACCGATATCCACAACGCCTTGGTGTTGTCAAACTCCACAGCCTCGGAGAGATTGAATTTCACCCATCGGTTGCTTCCTGTCATCGCAACAGTCTCGGTGTGAATGACATTTACACTGGAAGCATTATCACCGCTATGAATCTTGAAAGTGTATTCACCGGTTGCACCGTCCCACATCTCAAGGGCTGTAATCTTCCGGCCTTCAAAGAGTTGAAGCATGTCCGTGGTAAACTTCACCGCCCAGTTGGTGGAGCCACTCCCTATGTTTTCGACATATTCGTCATTCACATAACCGAGTTTGCCGTATGTTGACGGAGTGCCCCACGACAACGCCACTTGAGTGCTGAATCCACCAGCAAGTGCCGAGGAATCAGCGCAATAGTTCATTATGAAGACATTGACGGAAGCCCAATCCGACTGTCCGGCACCGCTTGCCACCTCGTAGATTATCAGGCCTGAACCGGGGATGTTGGCGTCGGTATAAGAACTTGCTTCGACATCGGCAATGACCTCGCCGTTACGTCTCACGCGGTATGACTGTGTCTCGACAAATGAAGTCCAGTTCAGAATCACGCTTGTGCCATCGACAATGGCCGTAAGGTTTTGAGGCTCAACGAAGACATCACCCGCAGCGGCGATGAATGTCTGCACCGGCTGTCCGTTTTTGAAGTCATCATCACTCAGCGAAGTATTGACGTTGTTAAGCGAGAAATGGCATTTACTCTCGTCCCAGCCGCTGTTCCACGCAGCGGTGACTTCCGTTCCGGCAGGGACAATGACTCTGGCTGACTTCTCCGCATCATCGTTGTAGTATATCGTTAAATACTGCTCCGGCATCGCATTGTCGAACGAGAGAGCAAGCTCCGCGCCCTGCCAGCCTTTATCGGTGTCGGATGTCATCGTGATGTTGATCTCAGCCAAAGCACCAAGCATAACACTTTGTTTTTCAGAGCGATAAGACACTTCACCGCCACATACCGACTTCACATAATACTCATGGTAACCATCTCCGATTTCTCCTTTTTCAGAATAAAAATTGTCCGTGACATCCTCAGCGATGAGCTGCCCGTCGCGATAGACCTTGTACGAACTCGCGCCTTCAACGGCATCCCATGTCAAGTCAATCTGGCTGTGACTCACCACATTTGCCATCAGATTTCCGGGGACTATCTCGTGGTTCAGGGGGCAGAATGTGAACTGCATCCTGTTCCCGACGGTCTTTATGTTACAGATGTTGAAGGTGTCATCGGTGATGCCGCTGTTGATCCACGGATATGCCGGTGTGTTTTTGTTGAACTCTGTCCTATCGACGGCCTCGCTGAAGTGAGCAGCCTGCAGATTGCCTTGTCTGTGCAGGCTTCCGCCCGGCTGGAAGACGTAAACCTCATCGAGGACATCAGACCCGTTGAAACCGGCACCACCGTTGTAACGTTTGTCGATTCTCGAAATGGTTATGCCGCGTCCCGGGACACCGTGGTCATAATAGTTGTCTTTGTCGCGGAACTGCAACAGATAAAACTGTTTCGGATGTCCTGTCGGGATGAGGTATCCGTTGCGGCGTCCGCCCTCCCATGTGTTGGCCTCCAAGGTGTAAGTGCCATATTCTGTGATGGTTGGTATCTCATCTATCCAGTTTCCGTATCTGTGTTTGAGCCACACACACGAACTCTGCGGCGGGTTCGAGGTGCCGCACATCAGGTCCCATGAGCCGGCCGGATCGAGGTTGTACGGGTCATGGTAATGATAAAGGTCGGGCGCGCCGAGCGAGTGGAACATCTCGTGGCAAAGTGTCGAGACGGTGAAATACGTCGATGCCGACTCAAGCTGGAAATTGAAATTCATCACCCGCACGCCGTGGATGAAGATCTCGCGCTCGTAGAACGACCACTGATGAGGCCAGAGAAGGTCAGACCAGTCGCCGACATTGCCCTTCACCACGAAAACCATGTTGTCAACAACACCATCGTCATTGCAGTCGATGTCCAAATCTTCCGGAATCATCGGCTTGACATATTCAATGGCGCGTTCGAGCAAGTCGAACTCACGTTGCGCACGGTCTTCCTGACCCTGATAACCTGTGGGGTTGTTGGCACTGTACGGACGATAATAATTACGCGGATGAATATCCTCATACGACAGAATCTGTTCGCCGTCAAACTCCGGATAAAAATACGAGTTTATGAACAACTGATTGTAAGTGAATTGTTTATAAAACTTACGCATCGACTCTTCCTCGTCGTCGTTTCCGTTGAACATGGCATTGACCGTGCTTGCAGGAGTCGTTATTTCAGGGTCGCCGTTGAAACGGATGAAAACCGTCAGGTTACTGAAAACGCCGTGATTTGTCTCGCCGTTGCGATGGTTTTGCTTCCACGCACGAAACTCATCCAAGTGCATCGCCTTGACCTTGCTCTGATATTCCTCCTTCGAAATCATGATTCCAGGCTGAAGTCCAACAGCCGCCGGATCGACTTTCCCTGCTATATATTCCGTTGCAACGATTTGATTGTCAGTATTTTTATCGGCATAGACAAAATAACCCTCTTCATTTTGAACTATCGTGAATCCATTAATATCATGAAGACGGTTGTAAAACTCATCGCCAGAGGCGTAACACACGAGCGTGTCACCATTAGGTTGAACCATAATTCTTTCGATGTTTTTCAAAGGAGCCGCAAAAATATTCAATGTACTGAATATCAATACAAAACTTACAATAAGCTGTAATTTTTTCATCTTTTTAAAAATTTTAGGCTACAAAATTACAAAATTTAGAGGAATGCGCTATAAATATACTTGATTTTGTATTATTTTTGCGCC
>JAKSMZ010000065.1 GCA_024400355.1 Bacteroidales bacterium | reverse complement strand
CTTGTGCTGTCATACCTAATAAAACGCAAAGTATTAAAAATAATTTTTTCATGATAATCTGCTATTCAGTGTCGATTAATGAATATGTAAGTTCAAGTCTGATTTGATTGTTCTCGTCTTGATAGTCCGGGCCGTTGAAGATCCAGCGGCGTGGTGTGTAAGAGCCGGCGTTGACATAGACGTAAAGCCCCATATTCTCCGCGTCAGGACCATTGATGATGAGGTCTTGGACATAGCTGTTCAACCTGAAATACACAGTTCCGCTGTTTCTGTCGTATTGTCCGCCGAAATATTCCGCTCCGACATATTGGTCATCAAGGATTGAATACGTGCCTTCGCCGGTTTTCTTTGCGATGATGAGCTGTGTCGGTGGCGTGAAAGTCGCCGTGTCGTTATATACACCGTTTATCGCATCTGGTGCGCCTTTCAGAACAAGCTTGGCTTCATTTACAAGGACATTGGAGTTAAGTGACCTGGCCCATTCAGCGATGTTCGGAAACTTAATCCACGTCATGACGCCGGCGGTGCCTTGGACATAGAGGTAACGGCTGTCGGTGGAGTCGTTGAATTTTATTGGTGCCGCCACCGCATCGTAGTCATGGCTGAAGTTGCCGAAATGCATGCAGTCCGACGTGATGTTGAAGTCGTAACTCAATGTGTCTGTGTCGTTGTGGTAATACAGTCTGAGATATGTGTAACTGTTAGTGGCGTCAAAGAAATAAACCGCTCCGTGTGAGCCGAGAGTCGGGATGTCAGACTCGCACGCGATGTTCAGTCCCTTGAAAAACTCAAGGAATCCGTCAACCGTCTCAAACTTTTCTTCATTATTGATGAAATGCTGGCCGAGGCTGACGTTCAGTGGAATGCGCAGGACGGCTTTGGTGAGCGAGTCGTCATCGATGTTACTGTATTGCGTCGGATGTGGATTGAAAGTGAAGTCAGCGAGCGGGTCTGTCTTTACGGCGAGCAAAGTGTTTGAGTAGTATTTTGTCGAGTCACAGAACGGCTCATCAAGTTCTCTCACGGTAAATCTCTGGGCTGTTGTGGTGTCGCCATAATAGCCGCTGTAGCTGAGCTGAAGCACTATGGAGTCAGCGACAGCATTGTTGCCCCAAATCTGTCCGATGACGGTCGGCGAGATTTGTGTGAATGTCTGCATGGACGACAGACCGAAAATCTCTTCATACATGGTGCCGATGAGAAATGTTGTCGATGTGCTTGTAATCAGAGAATCAATATGTTGTGTAAGTGCCACAATGTCGCGGTTTTCCGACGAGAACACCTTGATGAGGCTGCTTTGCGGTTGCAGGTTGTCACCAATGGTTTTGGGTGTCTTTTTGCATGATGTGAAACCAGCCAATGCAATAATCAACGTTATTGCCAGCATGCGAAGTCTTGTCATAGTTCTTTAATCTTATCGTAAAATTCGTTGTAAGCATCAACGTAATTTTCCTCTCCTTGGTATTCAAGGATCGGTTTATTTAACGATCTTGCGTATGTTTCAACATCAGGATTGATCTTCGGGCTTGCGATGACGATGCCGTCGGCGAAGTCAAGGGCTGATTTCTGAATGTTGGCGTATGTCGGATTTTTCAGGAATTTTATTTCCTTTGCGATGATGCCCGGCATCTTGATCTTCTTGTCGTAGCCGTTGCGGAAAGCGCCTTCGAAATCATCGTCATAGATTGAATAAATGACTTTTGAATCACTGAATAACGGGTTGTCTTTGAATGCTCTTTTGATGTAAACCGGCACTAACGACGAGATCCATCCGTGGCAGTGGATGATGTCGGGCGGCCAGTTCAGCTTCTTCACCGTCTCGATGACTCCTCTCGAGAAGAAAACCGTACGGTCGTCGTTGTCTTTGTAAAACTCCTCGTTGTTTTCTGCGACAGTGAACTTTCTCTTTGTGAAAAAGTCGTCATTGTCGATGAAATATATCTGAATCCTGGCTTTCTGAATTGATGCGACTTTGATGATCAAAGGATGGTCGGTGTCGTTAATGATCATGTTCATGCCCGACAGCCTGATGACTTCGTGCAGCTGGTTGCGGCGCTCGTTCACGTTGCCGAATCGTGGCATAAAAATGCGTATTTCCTTCCCTCTTTCTTGAATCCATTGAGGTAAGTATCTGCCAATCAATGACATCGGTGTCTCTGGGAGATAAGGAGTTATCTCTTGGTGGATGAATAATACCTTCGTCTTGTCCATTTTATTCAGTGATTTTTTTAGTCAAAAATAAGCATACAAAATTAAGCAAATTTTTTGAATAAAAGGCAATAATTTTTTTAAAAAAGTTTCAACGAGGTTTTGAAACGGGGAAAAAACTTGAAAACATCACAGGATATTGACGATTTTCCTTTTGATGTCGTCACTTTTCAGACTTTTGATGTCTTTCTCTTCGAAAACGATTTTCACCGGCGACTTGCTCAGGACGATGATGTCGTCGCTCATCATGATGGCTTCGTCGATGTCGTGTGTGACGTAGATGACGGTCTTTTTTTCTGTCTCTGTAATCTTTTTGAAATTGTCGATGATGTTTTTCTTCAGTATGCTGTCGAGGCTTGAGAAAGGCTCGTCCATGAGAATGATGTCTGGCTTTACCGCCAACGCGCGGGCGATGGAGACACGCTGGCTCATGCCGCCGCTCAGCTGTGACGGGTATTTGTCGGCAGACTGCTGCAAATCAACGAGTTGCAGAAATTCATCAGTGCCTTTGCCCTCGGCGACAAATTCGATGTTTTGTCTGACAGTCTTCCAAGGAAGCAGTCTCGGTTCCTGAAAGATATAACCGAAACGTTTGCCATCAAAACCTTGCAGCGTTCCGGCATCCGGGTTGAGCAGACCGCCGATGATGTTGAGCAATGTCGTCTTGCCGCAGCCCGACGGACCGAGGATGCACGTCGTGACGCCTTCACGGAACGCGATGCTGAAATCCTTATAGATGACACTGCCGCCAAATGTCTTATATATGTCTCTTAACTGTAACATTTTCAATCAGTCTTATTATTTTTTCAAAAAGAAAACCGAGCAGTACGGCAATTATTGTCCAGGCGATCAGTTTGTCAACATTCATCTGAATCTGTGCGAGTTGCATGCTGTTCCCGATGCCATAGCGTGGCTGGCTCAGAACCTCACCCACGATAATCGCACGCCAGCCGATGCCGATGGCACTTGAAATGCCGCTGACCATGAAAGGGGCTATCGCCGGCACATAAACCCATTTTATCACTCTGATTTTCTTTACTTTATATAGCTCGGCCATCTTAAGCAGCTTGCCGTCAACATTGTGAATGCCTTCCACGACGTTTGTGAAAATCATCGGGAACATTGTCAAAAATGCAATGAAAACCGCCGTTGACTGCGAGAACCAAATCAAGGCGAGGAGGACGAAGGCGACGACCGGCGTTGAGCGCATCACAACAATCCAGGGTTTCATGAATGCGTTGAAGCCTTCGTTGATGCCGGCGATGATTCCTAAAATCACCCCCGCCATTGCAGCGATGAGAAAACCCACAATGCCGCGGAGGATGGTCGAAAACACAATGGCGACAAAGTCTTTCTGACCGAAAAGCCCGACTGTCGAAGTCAGAGTCGCTGCCGGCCCTGGCATAATCTGTTCGGAATCAATGCGTAAGGCTGCCACTTCCCAAAGAATCAACATCACTGCGACAGAAGCCAGTATGATGATGTTTTTAGTAGAATTTTTCATCTGGCATCTTCCCTCCTACTATTGCTGAATCCATGTTATAAAAAACATTTAAATAGTTCATTACTAAGTCTTTGACATCTTCCGAACGCGCAACTCTCAAGTTTGAGCGCGGAATGGCATTGCGGGCGGCACCCTCGTCGCCGACGATTTCATATTTCACGGCCAAGGCTGCTGCATCATCAACGTTTTCATTGACCCAGTCGGCTGATTTTTCGTATATTTTCACGATTTTTTCAACAAACAATAAATCGTTTTCAATCATTTCGCCTTTGCAGATAAACGCTGTCTCTGGCATTTCAAAGCCTTCAACTTTTTCCCATTCATCGTGTAAACTCATGATAATGTGAATGTTGTCATTTTTTATCATGGCATAACTCAGATATGGTTCAGAAAGAACGCTCATCGGCGCAATGCCAGCCGTTGTCGCATTGGCAAGGTCGATATGGTTCGGGAAACGGTAATCCAAACTAACATCCTGATAAGGTTCGAGTCTGTTTTTTTTCAAGAGATAACGGAAAAGCACATCTGGTGTCATATTCTTTGCCATCAGATGTATCTTATTGTGTCTCAAGTCATTCCAAGTATGAATCGTCGTGTCATTACCGCAAAGGTAGAGTGTGCCCCAAGTCGAGATGGCGGCAAGTCGGTAACCGACACCTTTGTTATACAGCAACGCTGCCATCGTAGTTGGCAGCACTGCGAAATCGGCGCTTCCGTCAAGCATCATCTTGCGGACCTGAAGCGGCTCGTTGAGAATCTTGATTTCAACCGTTGCGTTTTCTGTATTATTCAGACTGTCAATGAGTTGAAGCATACCGAGTGATGACGGGCCACGCAGCGAGGCGATGACGTAATGAGACTTCTTACACGATGAATTACTGTTACCACAAGAAAATAACATGGCAAGCAGCAACACACAAATGACCGATGTCAGGATTGATTTTTTCATTTTGCAAAAGTAGTGATTTTTGACCATAAATTTCACAAATAATACGAAAAAGACATTGAACACTCCTCTTTTAACTCTCCTCTCTACTCTTTCAACAAAATCGCACGACACAAATATTCTTAAATTTCTGAAGTGTAAACAATTTGTATAATTTTTTTGTTTACCTTTGCCGAAACTAAATCAACGAAGGCCGTAATAGACTGAAATTAAGACAATACGTTGAAGTTGAAGAAGTTACGGAGTTTTTCTGAAATCTGAACCGGAGGTAATTCTAATGGAAAAGAGACTTGGAACAGTAATCATTGAAATCGAAAACAGGGCGGCGGCTCCTTGCGTAAACGAAATAATATCGCGCCATGCCGAGATTATCATCGGGCGCATCGGACTGCCACGTGCCGACAACCACAGCATCATTTCCCTTATTTTAGAAGGCAGCACCGACCAGATTGGCTCCTTGACCGGACAACTCGGACGTCTTGACGGCATCGAGGTGAAATCGGCCTTGCTAAAAATTAAGTGAAATGAAAAACAGATTTTTGAAAATCGGCGTGGTCATGCTTCTGATGCACGCCGGCGTTGTTAATGCGCAAACGCTGCAACATTCTGAGAATGACACGATTGTGAAACTCGAAGATGTTGTTGTAAACAGCCTTAAGGTTGAGAAGAAACTTGTTGATGTGCCAATCAGCATCGCGGTTGTCAACTCGTTGAAGTTTGAAGAAAGACCGGCTTTCACTGTAGCCGACGGTCTCAGCGGCGAGCCTGGGATTTTCATGGGCGGTGATGGTGTCTGGGCGAAAAACATCAATGTGCGCGGACTCACCGAAGACCGTCTCGTCACCATGATTGACGGCAACAGGATTGAGACCGCCACCGATTTAACCGCTTCATTGTCAATGATTGACGCGAATGACATTGAACGTGTGGAAGTGATAAAGGGCGCACAGTCGGTGCTTTACGGAAGCGGCGCGATGGGCGGAATCGTCAATGTCATCACAAAAGACGGATATTTCTCCGACAGACTTTATGTCAACGGGTGTGCCATGGTCGGACTTGCTTCGGTCAATGCTTCGAATGCAGACTATATAAACGTGAATGTCGGCGACAAGAAATGGTATGCGAAACTCAACGCCGGTTACGGATTTGGAGGTGACATCAAGACACCGGCCGGTTACATTAAAAACAGCGGCTATAAGACAAATGATGTCTCCGCGCGCATCGGTTTTAAACCAGCTGATAATCATATAATTAAACTGAATTTTCAAAGAAACTGGTCAAAAGATGTCGGGATACCCGGAGGTGCGGCGTTCACTCCGGCAGCAACGGCAAAATATAAAGACATCAGCCGCACGCTCCTCAATGCCAACTATGAGATAAAAGACCTTACAAGCGTTTTTAATTCATTGAAAATCACAGGCTTTATGCAAAACATCATCCGTGACGTGGAGATGAATCCGAACAGCATTACGGAGAAAACACTCCCGAATGGAAACATTCAGGTGACGAATCCGACGCTTGTCACACCCAAAGGCACACATCTCACTTTCGGCGGAAACGTGCAGGGTGTTTTTAAGTTCAACGACAGAAACATCCTCATCGCCGGTGTTGATGTGTGGAGGCGGAACATCACCAGCGACCGCACAAAACACATTACAGTGACGGTTCAGGACTCTATCGGGAATATTTTGAAAACCAATAATATAGAACGTAAAGAATCACCGCTTCCTGATGCGTCTTTCACCAGCGCAGGTGTCTTCGTGCAGGATGAGATGCGTTTCTTTGCAAACCGCCTCAACGTAACCGTCGGCGGACGCATTGACGGCATCTTTGTCGAAAACGAAGAATGTCACGATGTCGATTACATCATCACAAACGGCAACATGAACGAGCATCCGGCCGGTCAGCGCATCACCTTTGAAAAAGGGAAGAGACAAGACTTTTCATGGAGTGCGAACATCGGTGCCATTTATAAGATTACCAATAAGTTGCATGCTGTTTTGAACGGAGCAAGGTCTTACCGTTCGCCTTCGCTCGAAGAACGTTTCAAGTACATCGACCTGACGAGCAAGGTTCGTCTCGGCAATCCTGACCTGAAGTCGGAAGACGGTGTTTCAGGTGACCTTGGAGTACGTTTCTGGGGCGACAAATTCACCATGCAGGCTTCTGGTTTCATCAACAGAATCAATAATATGATTGTAGAGAGAGACGGGGTTTTCATTTATCAGACAACCGACGGCGCGACAGAATCGGTGCCGGCGTTAGTCTTGGACAACGTTGGAAAAGCCTTGCTCTATGGAGTTGACTTGAGTCTCGATTACAACATTATCAACGGTTTGAATGTTTTTGCGTCAGGCTCTTACACTATGGGCATCGACAGAGAAAACGATTCTTATCTGCCGAACATCCCGCCGATGAAAGGCGTGATTGGTGTGTCATACACTTACGATAAGGTCGGGACAGCATCCGTTGAGGTTACGGGCGCAGGCGAGAAACATCTTATCGCCGACCACGAAAAACCGACTTCGGCTTACGGACGGCTCGACATCGCATTGCGAAGCAGAGTGTTCAGAATCGGAAAGGTCGGAATGCAGCTTTTCGGCGGCAT
>JAKSMZ010000064.1 GCA_024400355.1 Bacteroidales bacterium | reverse complement strand
AACGGTTAAGCCCGCCCATCACTGGACGGGCTTTGCTGTTTATACCAAAATGACAGCACAATGACTGACAAATTCTTTTCACATCTAACGACAAACTTCCGGTTCTTTTTCGTACATTTGCAACATGAAATTTTTTAAACTCATCATATCAACATTATTGATAATCTGTCATCAGTCAATGACAGCAAGAACGTTGTTGCCCGAAAATGATTCAATAAACGTAGATTCAACATTCGTGAAATATTTCTATGATAAACTTGAAAATCAACAGCTTGGCAATATTCATAATTGGGACACCACAACGCTCGGAGCATCATTCTTCGACCCTGCTGACCCCCAATTTCAATCGTATCACACTCTGAGCAACGCAGGACATGCCCACAAAAATCTTGAGTTCTCCTTCCCTACCACTCTCGGCTTCAATGACAAACTCACTAATTTCAGTCAATATGTAAAAACCAAAGAACACATCTTCTACCCTATTATCTATCAACCTTTTACAAATTTGAACTACATGATGGGCAGCAAGAAAGAGCAACACTTCCATGCGACTTTCTGCCGCGAACTCCTTCCGAGATTCTATCTTACCATGTATTTTAATGTCGATGACGTACCTTCAGTTTATAAAAGAAGTTACGCACAAAACATCAATTTCTGGATTAATCTTAGATGGAACACCAAAAACCAACGCTATGGCTTTAATACTTATTACTTTACAAACAAAATACTCAATTACGAAAGCGGTGGTATAACTTACGACGCAATCTTCACTGACAATATAGAATCTGACAAATCTCTTTACGAGGTAAACCTGACAAATGCTACAAACTTGATAAAAGTTGACGGATTTGGAATAAACCAACACTTTGTATTAAGCAAAAAAGCTCAAAAAAACAACTGCGACATTGTTGAATACGACACATTAATTGTAAATGATACAATTAAAGGCTCTATTGATACAATTATTAACAAAAACAAAACCAAACGGAAAATAGGACTCGGCAGAATCAACTACTCTTTTGACTATCAAAGGAATAGATATATTTATGAAGATGCCAATCCGACTTCAGCATTTTACACTCCATTTGACTCGGTCATCAACAAATCACTCACTTTTGATAGCCTTAGTTTCAATACAATAAAAAACGCAATTTCATGGAACTCATTAAGTTACAGAGAATATTCAAATGACATACCATTTTACATTTCGTTCGGTGTCGAACATAATTACACACAACACAAAGGCTATAACGATTATATAACGAACCAAAGGTTCGGCGACAAAAAATACTCAAACCTGCGTGCAACCGCCGGAATCGTAATAAACCTGTTTAAGTCAACAAGAATTACGGGTAACGGAGAGTTGATTTTCAGCGATTACCATGCCGGTGACTTCAGAATCAACGGACAATGGAAGCAATTTCTCGGCACTTACAAAAAAAATATCGGTGCTCTTGTCTTTGATATCAACATAGCGAGAAAATCACCTGATTGGTTTGAAACATATTATTATTCAAACAATTTCCGCTGGGAAAATGACTTTAGCCCTGCGAGTTACATGATGCTGAAAGGTTCATACGAATTCAGATGGTTCAATGTCGGCATCAAGAACTCTACGATAGACCACTACATTTATTTTGGGGAAAACGCAAAGCCCATACAACATACCGGCACTGTCAACGTCTCATCACTGTATGCAAATTTCGATTTCAAGATAAAAGTGTTTGAGATTTCAGGCATTCTTTCAATGCAAAAGACCGCCAATGAAGACGTCATCCACCTGCCGCTTTTCTACGGAAAAGTCAAACTTGGATGGAACATAAATCTGGTGAAAAACATTTCATCATTGCAGCCATCATTCGTAATCAATTATTTCACAGAATATTACGCTGATGCGTATATGCCAGCGCTGAGGACATACCACCTTCAGAACGAAGTCAAAATCGGGAATTTTCCATTCGTCGATTTCTTCCTGACATTCAAACTTAAGCGCTCGAACATTTTTCTCGGAATCACCAATATCTATTCATTCTCAAGAGATAACAGGTACTTCTCAACACCACATTATCCAGTAAGAGACTACAAATTAATATTCGGAATAAACTGGAGGCTATACAAATAATCGTTTAGACAATCCCACGCTGTTTCTTGATTTTGTCGTACGCGTCGTTAATTTCCTGAAACTTTTTCTCAGCAGCCTTACGGACATCATCTCCAAGATACGCGACCTTGTCGGGATGGTTTTTCTTCGCCATCTCACGATATGCTTTCTTAATCTCATCATCAGTAGCCGACGGCTCAACACCGAGAATCGTGTAGGCATCGTCAACCTGCTTCACGAACATCGCCTTAACCGACTGGAAATCACTATCATAGATTCCCATATTACTTGAGATTGTGCTAATCACATCAACCTCTGAATCATGCACCTGACCATCGGCGGAAGCTATCCCGAAGAGATAATGCAGTATCTGCAGCTTTGACGAATATTCCATGTATCGCCCAACCTGCCGGCTGACATCCACAACGTTGATGTCCTGTTTCAACACCTCTCGAAGCATCAGAATGTATTTCTCAGCCTGCTCCTGACCAAAATTTGAAAGGAAAAACCTCTTGACATAGTCAAGCTCCGATTTCTTCACCACGCCATCAGCCTTCATGACAGCACCGGTGAGTACCAACAGACTGGCTGTGAAATCCTGCTGCTGTTTGTTTTCACCCATGAATTTCACATCCTCTTTATTGATGGAACCACTGCCCAATATCGAACCGAGAGCGAAACCGATTATTGCGCCGATCGGACCGCCAAAAGCCCAGCCGATACCGGCACCAAACCACCTCGAACAACCACCGCCATTCATATAAACATTTGAATCAGAATGTTTTGCATTTCCTCTAACGAGCCGGATCACACCACTCACAACGGCTAACAAAGCCAGAAAACCAATAAATCTTATCATTTCAAAAATTTTTACAAAAATACAAAATATGAGGAAGCGAGCGGCAACATGACACGAAAAATTTTCTCTCCGCTAATGACTCGATAAAGTTTTTAACCACATAACAATTTAATTAAACTCCTAACCATTTAATAACTTAAACTCCTCAAACTCCTAAATTTCCTCAATCACCTGATAACTATTTCTATTTGCCTTGTAAAAAACTTATCACCACATTGATAATCAACGCTTTCGCCACGTGTCAGACAAGGCGGCGGGGATGCACCCGATTCGCTCATCATGCCATATTCAAAGATGTCTTCTGCATGTACCATATACAATACGCATTTTTTCAGAAAAATGAAAGTTTTTTTATAAAACAAAATGTTTTTTTCCTATCTTTGCAACTTGAAAAATTAGGCGAAAATTCGCTTTAAGTAATTGAAAATCAATTAAGTTTTAATAAATTATCATAAGATGGAAAAAACCAAGTATGTTTACCTGTTCGGAAACCGTACGGCCGAAGGTAACTCGAAGATGAAAAACCTGTTGGGCGGTAAAGGCGCCAACCTCGCGGAGATGTGTCTGTTAGGTTTGCCGGTGCCGGCAGGTCTCACAATCACAACTGAATGCTGCACAGCATATTACGCAAACAACTGCCAACTGCCAGCCGGCTTGATGGATGATGTCCACGCAGGCATTAAGAATATGGAGAATATCATGGGCATGAAATACGGCGACGCGGAGAACCCTCTCCTCGTGTCATGCCGTTCCGGTGCACGCCAGTCGATGCCGGGCATGATGGACACCGTCCTGAATATCGGTCTCTGCTCAAAGACCATCCCTGGTCTCATCAAGAAAACCAACAACCCACGTTTCGTCTATGACTCATACCGCCGCCTCATCATGATGTACGCCGACGTCGTCATGGAGAAGGCAGAAGACAAGGAACCGGCCGAAGGCAAAGGCATCCGCAAGATTTTGGATGACATGCTCGATGAGTTCAAGGCAAAGAAAGGCTACAAGTCAGACACAGAGATAAAGGCTGAAGAGCTTAAGCAGCTCGCCGAAGACTTCAAGGCCACCATCAAGAGAGTGCTCGGTACAGAGTTCCCTGATGACGCGGAGCTTCAGCTCGAAGGCGGCATCAAGGCTGTGTTCAAGAGCTGGAACGGCAAGAAGGCCGTCTCTTACAGAAGAATCGAAGGCATTCCGGAAGACTGGGGCACAGCAGTGAACGTCCAGACAATGGTATTCGGCAACATGGGTGAGAACTCAGCCACAGGCGTCGCCTTCACACGCGACCCTGCAACAGGCGACAACAAGTTCTACGGCGAATGGCTCATCAACGCACAGGGCGAAGACGTCGTTGCCGGTATCAGAACACCTAACCCGTTGAACGACGACACAAAGAACGAGAAGAACAAAGCCATGCCTTCAATGCAGGAGCTTATGCCGGAGACTTACAAGGAACTTTGCGACGTCCGCGCCACATTGGAAGACTTCTACAAAGACATGCTCGACATCGAGTTCACCATCCAGGACGGCAAGCTCTACATGCTTCAGTGCCGCGTCGGAAAGCGCACAGGCGTCGCCGCCGTCAACATGGCTCTCGACATGCTTCATGAAGGCAGAATCGACGAGGCCACCGCAGTGATGAGACTCGGCGTGAACCAGATTGACGAACTCCTCCACCCTATCCTCGACGCTAAAGACGAGAAAAACAAGAGCATCCTCGCACACGGTCTGCCGGCAGGTCCAGGCGGCGCGGTGGGACGCATCGCCCTCAGCAGCGAGAAAGCCAAAGAGTTCCGCGCAGCGAAACAGGCCAACATCCTCGTCCGCGAAGAGACCAACCCAGAAGACGTCGAAGGCATGCGCGCCGCCGACGGCATCCTCACACAGAGAGGCGGCATGACCTCACACGCAGCACTCGTGGCTCGCGGCTGGGGCAAATGCTGCATCGTCGGCTGCGAGGCAGTACATATCAACGAAGCGGAAGGCATCGTGAGAATCGGCGACAAGACATATAAAGAAGGCGACATCATCAGCCTCAACGGAACAAAAGGTTATGTGTATGACGGCTCGGTGAAGACCATAGATGCCACAGAGAACCAGCGTTTCCAGGAGTTCATGAAACTCGTTGACAAATACCGTAAGATGGGTGTCCGCACCAACGCCGACAACCCTGACGACGCACAGAAAGCCGTCAGCTTCGGCGCCGAAGGCATCGGCCTCTTCCGTATCGAACACATGTTCTACGGCAAGAACAGCGAAAAACCTCTCGCGAAACTGCGCAACATGATCCTTGCGAACAGCACAGAAGAACGTATCGCAGCTTTGGCGGAACTCGAGCCTTACATCCGCGAGTCGGCAAAAGCAACATTGAAAGTCCTTGACGGCAAACCTGTCACATTCCGTCTCATGGACCCGCCGCTCCACGAGTTCGTGCCTCACGTACTTGAGAAACAGATCGAACTCGCCAACGAGCGTGGCATGGAACTTGCGGAACTTCAGAAACGCATCGACGCATTGCACGAAGTCAACCCGATGATGGGTCTCCGCGGCGTACGTCTCGGCATCGTATATCCTGAGATTTCAGAGACACAGTTCCGCGCCTTGTTCGAGGCAACAGCCCAGCTGATGAAGGAAGGCAACGACCCGCACCTCGAAATCATGGTTCCTCTCACAATCAACGTCAAGGAGCTTGAGCACCAGAAAGCCATCGCAGAACGCGTCAAGGCCGAGGTTGAGAAACAGTACAATGTCACAATCAGCTACCTCTATGGCACGATGATTGAGATCCCACGCGCCACATTGGTCGCCGACAAGATCGCGGAAGTCGCACAGTTCTTCTCATTCGGAACCAACGACCTCACACAGATGACATTCGGCTTCTCACGCGACGACGTCAACGCCATCGTCCACAGCTACATCGACAACAAGATCATCCCTGCCGACCCGTTCAACACATTGGATCAGGAAGGCGTCGGACAGCTTGTCAGACTCGGTGTCGAACGCGGACGTTCAACGAGAAACAACCTCAAGTGCGGTGTCTGCGGCGAACACGGCGGCGACCCGGCATCAGTGGAGTTCTTCTACAGCTGCGGCCTCACCTACGTTTCATGCTCACCGTTCCGCGTGCCGGTCGCACGACTTGCAGCGGCACAGGCTGCCATCAAAGCAGAACGCGCAAAATAAGGAATGACGATTAACGTCAGACGATATTTGTAGAGACGCGGCATGCCGCGTCTCTACCCGTTTTTTAACATCTGGAAAACATGACATTAGAAGAGAGAATAACACGCCTTGAAGACATCGAAGCCATCCGCCACCTTCAGGCGAGATACCAGAGATGCCTCGACACGAGAGCCTTCGACGAAATGGCGGAGTGTTTTGATGACGATGTCGTCTCGTCATACGGAAACGGCAAGATGGCTTACAACGGCAAGGAAGCAGTGTTGAATTTCCTCAAAAGCGTCATGACACTCAAAATGCCGTCAACGCACCTCATACACGGAGGCGAAATCGACATCATAGACACCGAAAACGCGAAGGCGAAATGGTATCTCGAAGACTATCTGCTTCATCAGAAGTACAAGATGAAACTTCACGGAGCCGCCATCTACGACGTTGATTATGTCAAGAAAAACGGCAGATGGCTCATAAAGTCAATAGGTTACAAACGCTGCTACGAATATCTCGAATGCCGCGGACTCATCAACCTCCTGACTTTGGGGAAAACAACGTTCCTTGATAAGTTAAAAGTTAAAAGATGAGAGTTAAGAGATTTTAGTGTTGAGGGTTGAGTTTTAAAGTTTTGTTTTATGAAGTGTCTGCTTTTATATTTCACGGGGACTTACAACACAAGGTATCTGACGAGTTTGCTGAAGACGAAGCTTGAGCGCGAGGGCTATGTCGTTGACACATACGAGATTGACCCGTTGAACAACGAGCGTCTCGACTTTTCAAGATACGACATCGTCGGCCTCGGACATCCGATTTACGGTTACTGCGCCCCGTGGCCTTTCCTCAAATTCATCAGGAAACAGAAGTTCCCGAAAGGCTTGAAGGCATTCATCTACAAACAATCTGGCGAGACACAGCACGCAAATGACGCATCGTCAAAATATTTCCTGCGAAAACTCAAAAGAGACGGCGTTGTCGTCAACAACGAATACCACTTCATCATGCCGTACAACATTCATTTCCGTTTCGACGACAGACTCGTGAAAGAGATGCTGATGATGGACGACAAATTGCTTGAAATCCTCGTTTACGAAGTCAAAAACAACATCCCGAACAAGAAACGCTACAAACTCTGGCCGCGCATCGTCTCAAGCGTCGTTTCAAGACCGCAATATATCGGCGGCGATGTCAATTCGTTCCTTTACAAAGTTGACAAAGACAAATGCATCGGCTGCGACCTGTGCATCCGGCGCTGCCCGACAAAAAACATATACCGAGACAACGACGGGACCATCAGATTCCGTCATCACTGCCTGATGTGCATGAGATGTTCGTTTTTCTGCCCGAAAGACACGATCCACATCGGCTTCCTCGATGACTGGGGCTGGAAGGTCAACGGCGGCTACGACTTCGAGAAAATCAACAAGATAGAACTCACG
>JAKSMZ010000063.1 GCA_024400355.1 Bacteroidales bacterium | reverse complement strand
TTTTCTTGCCGATGTCTTCCTTGGTGATGCCGAGTTTCTTCTCAACGCCGAGTTCGACAGGAAGTCCGTGGGTGTCCCAGCCCGCCTTGCGCGACACGTATTTGCCTTTCAGTGTCTGATAGCGGCAGAATGTGTCTTTTATCGTTCTCGCCATGACGTGATGTATGCCTGGCATTCCGTTGGCTGACGGCGGACCCTCAAAAAACACGTACGCCGTGCCGTTCTTGGTGTTCTCCAGACTCTTGTCAAAAATGTTGTTCTCTTTCCAATAATCACGAATCTCGTTAGCAATCTCAGTGAGATTCAGTGTTTTATATTCGCGATAAGCGTTTTTCATCTTATGATACCTGTTTTTAATAAAAATTTAGAGTTGCAAAGATATAAAAAATTATGCTTTTTTTGTCTTTAAATTCTTATTTTTTTTACTTTTGCGCAAATTATCAAATCACAGAGAAATGAATTACGCAATCGGCATTGATATCGGGGGTACGAACACCGATATCGGACTCGTCACTGAAAACGGTGAAATCATCGACAAAGTTAATATCAGCACTAACAAATACACTGATGCTCAATTATTTGTGAAAGATTTATGTGATGGCATCAAGACGCTTTTGCAGCGTCAGAACATCGCAAACATCGACGGCATCGGCATTGGTGCGCCTAACGGAAACACTTACACTGGCTGTATTGACAACGCCCCGAACCTCCGCATGAAAGGCAACATCGAGCTGGCGAACATGGTCAGGCAGTATTTCAACACTAAGGTTGTAATCTCCAACGATGCCAACGCTGCTGCTTTCGGTGAGAAGATATACGGCGGTGCGAAGAACCTGAGGCATTTCATCACATTCACGCTCGGCACGGGTGTCGGAAGCGGCATCATCATCGACGGCAACTTGCTCCTCGGTGCCACAAGCACTGCGGGCGAGCTTGGCCACGTCATCATGATTCCTCAGGGGCGTCAGTGCGGCTGCGGCAGGAGAGGCTGTCTTGAGACTTACACCTCGGCTGGCGGCATCGTCGCGACAGCACGCGAGCTGCTCAACGATGACACTGAATACAACGGGATGCTCCGTCAGAACGCCGGCGACCTCACCAGCAAGATGATCGGCGATGCAGCAAACGCCGGCGACCCGCTGGCTATCAAGGTGTTCGAGAAAGTCGGCTGGATGCTCGGCCTCGCGATGGCAAACGCCGTGGCGTTCTCGGTGCCTGAGGCTATTTTCCTCATGGGCGGTCCGGTCCACGCCGGCGAAGTACTGATGAAACCACTCAGGAAATCGTTCGAAGAGAACCTTTTGTACGTTTACAAGGACAAACAGACAGGCAAGCCGTTGGTTGACATCAAGGTGTCATCACTGAAGGACAACGAGGTCGCCATCTTAGGTGCCGCGGCTCTCATCCAGATGGTGATGTAACTGGTTTTCAATAAGATAAAAAGCGTCGCTGACATTCAACGACGCTTTTTTGAGCCACGTGTCGGACTCGAACCAACGACCTACGCATTACGAATGCGTTGCTCTACCAACTGAGCTAAAGTGGCCTTTTTTTTACGGCGCAAAGATACAATTTTTTTTATTACGCCGCGTTGAAAACAAAAATATTATTTTTAACGTTAAATCATAAACAAAATCATGGTTTGGAAATTCTTTTCAGTGATGCTTTTCGCGACGGTGAAGACACTGTTTGCTCCGGCGGTCGGGTTCGCTGCCGGAATGCCGTATCTGTTAATTTTCGCCGCCACTGCCATCGGAGGCGCGCTGGGCTTCATGGTGTTTTATTTTTTCTCAAGCCAGATAATGAATTATCTCAACAAAAGAAGAAAACAGGATAATCGCGCGAAGCAGCTGAAAAAAGCAAGGAAAATCGTCATGATGAAGAAGAAATACCCGATGTGGCTGTTCGTCTTCATCCTCCCTTTCATGTCAATACCTGTTATGGCGGTGATTGTCAAGAAGTTCTATGGCCGCGACAAGAAAGTCATACTGTTGTCATACGCTGCGACGACCTTGTTTGCACTTCTCGGCTGTGTTATCTGTTCTCCCGTATCGATGATATAGCGAAAGCCGTTATTTTTGTTCCATGTCTTTGATGTCAAGTATCTGAAACACAGAGTTGTTTGACTTAAATTCAGGGACGATCTTCTTCATCTGGCCGACAATCTTGAAGTCGTCGCAAGTCGGCAGGACATCGTTCAATATATTAATCTCTTCATTGACTTCCTCTTCGGTGTATCTGCGCACCTTGGCATGCATGATCTTCGGGTGTTCGGTCGGTATTGTGTTTTCCTTTGTGGCCAACAGTTCCTCATAGAGTTTCTCACCCGGACGGAGGCCTGTTATCTCGATCTGTACGTTTGTCATGCCTGAAAGCTTGATCATCTTGCTGGCGAGGTCATAGATTTTGACCGGCTCACCCATGTCGAACACGAAGATGTCACCGCCTTCGCCGAGTGCGCTGGCTTCGAGCACGAGGTTACACGCCTCAGGGATGGTCATGAAATAACGTATGATGTTGCGGTCGGTTACTGTCAGCGGACCGCCTTGCGACAGCTGCTTCTTGAACAACGGGATGACGGAACCGTTGGAACCCAACACGTTGCCGAACCTTGTCGTGATGAACTGCGTCGAGCTGTTGCGGCTCTGTGTGTATATCTCGGCGATGCGTTTCGTGGCACCCATCACGTTTGTCGGGTTGACGGCCTTGTCGGTGGAGATCATCACGAACTTCTCGACACCGTACTTGATTGAAAGGTCGGCCATGTTCTTTGTCCCGAAGACATTGACAGACACCGCCTCGTAAGGGAACGACTCCATCAGCGGAACGTGTTTGTAGGCTGCCGCGTGATAGACGATCTGCGGCTGGTATTTCTCAAACACCTCGGTCATCTTATTGATATCCTTGACGTTGGCGATGACAAACTCTTTAGGGACAGCGATGTGCTTGTACGGTTCAGTGTTGTTGATTTCAAACTGAAGGTCATATACCGGCGACTCGGCTTGGTCGAGCAGTATCAGCTTCCTTGGGTTGTTCATAAGCACCTGACGGCAGATCTCGCTGCCTATCGAGCCTGCGGCTCCAGTGACCAGGACGACTTTGTCTTCTATCTGATTCCTGATGTTCTCCCTGTCGATGACGATAGGCTCACGTTCGAGCAGATCCTCAATCTTGATGTCTTCAATCTGGCTGTAGCTGAGGCTCTTGCCGTCAACCCATTCGCTGACGTGCGGCACCGACTTTATGACAACGCCTAAGTCAATGATTTTGTTGATGAGAACCTGTTTCTCCTTGATGGAAAGACTCGGTATCGATAAAATGACCGCATCGATTTTATGTTTCTTGACATATTCCCTGTTAAGCACATCATCCGGATTCTTGATGGTCACTCCGTTGATTGACTTGCCGATCTTCGCTTTTGAGTCGTCAATGAATGAGACGATGTTGTATTGCGTCGAATTGTCGTGCATCAAGGCATTATGCGTGATCGGGCCGGAGTCGCCGGCACCATAGATCACTGTGTTGATGGTTTTCGGATGCGGACGGAAATATTCATTGTAGAAGCGACGTATCACAAGCCTGAAAAACACCAGCATCACCATCGTTATCATGCTGATGAAGAATATGTTTGTGAACGATGGGAAATAGTCTGCAAGGAACTTCACAGAATGAATGTTGTTGATGATGAATTTTATCAGATAAAGCAATACAAAAGTGCAAAAGACAGTCTTGCATATCTTCTCAATGTCTTGGAAACCGGTATATCTGATAAGTCCTTTGTATGATCCTGATATTAAAAACACGATCGTGAAAAATATGACCGTTGTTATTGATTTCGTCAAAGTTTTGGATAGCACAATGCTGTCAAAATTATCGAAATACTTGATAAATATGACGAATGCTATTGAGACAATCACACAAAGAATGTCGCACAGCAACATCACCCACGCCGGAATTGAGTCGGAATTTCTTATGCCAAAGACGAACGTGGCCAATTTAAAAATAAGCTTCTTCATATATCACACGGTTTGAAACCACAAAGGTATGAAAAGAAAATAAAACCTCAAAGAAAAAACAGAATTTATTTCTGCCATTCCTTGATGAGCTGTTCATCCTGCATCTTGCAGATGAGGAGACAGTCGTTGTCATCCACAACTATATAGTTATCAAGACCTTGAACTATGACTTTCTTTCTGCCGAATGAACGCACCATACAGTCTTTGCTGCTGATCATCTTGACGTTCTCACCGATGACGGCGTTGTTGTCTCCGTCAGGTTCGATGTGTGTGTAAAGGCTGCCCCATGTGCCGATGTCGCTCCATCCGAAACTCGCCGGAAACACATACACATCGCTTGATTTCTCCATCACGGCGTAGTCAATGGAGATGTTCGGGCATGTCGGAAACAGTTCGTCGATGACATTCTGTTCTTCATCTTTATAGAAATGCGGCTCTATCCTGTCGAAGACCTTTGCCAGGTCAGGGACGAGTTTCCCGATGGTACTGACGACCATCTTGGCGTTCCAGACGAAGATGCCGGCGTTCCAGTAGTAACCGCCTTCGGCGAGATATGCCTTAGCTGTCTCGAGGTTGGGCTTCTCCTTGAATGCCTCAACCTTCAGGATCTCTCCGCCGCAATGTGCCGGTTTTGTATTGTCCGATTTGATGTAACCGTAGCCTGTCTCAGGTCTTGTCGGCATCATTCCGAGCGTCACGATGACATCTTTGTCTTTCGTGAACTCCAATGATTTCTGTATGACTTCCTTGAAATGCGGTGTGTCGAGGACGATGTGGTCGGCTGGCGAGAACACCAGGTTCGCGTCAGGATATTTTGCGTAAATCTTACGGCTCACATATTCGATGCAAGGCGCGGTGTTTCTCATGCATGGCTCCATGAGTATCTGTTGTTCAGGCACTTCCGGCAGCTGCTGCATCACCATGCTCTTGTATTTCTCCGATGTGACAATCCATACGTGGTCAGGCTCGATGATGCCGCTGAAACGCTCGACGGTGAGCTGTATCATGGTCTTTCCAACTCCCATCACGTCGATGAACTGCTTAGGTCTCTCCGGCGTTGACATAGGCCAGAACCTTGAGCCGACACCGCCGGCCATTATTATAAGGTGATTGTTGTTCATTACTGTTTAAATATTTAAGATTTTAAAATTCAGAGAATACTATTTTTCAACCTTGAATTTTGTCTTTCCGGCTCTATAAGCTTTCTCCCATTCCCATGCTGATTTTGTCATCTCGTCGATGGAACGTTCGGCTTTCCAGCCTAACTCGTTGTTAGTGAATGTCGGGTCAGCCCATATCTTCACGATGTCGCCGGCTCTGCGGCCTACAATCTCGTAGTTGAGCGGTTTGCCTGATGCTTTTTCAAATGAATGTATTGCTTCAAGCACCGAATAGCCTTTGCCGGTTCCGACGTTGAAGACTTCAAAATGTTTTTTCATCTTTCCGCCGGCCATGCGTTCAACGGCGGCGACATGTGCCTTGGCGAGGTCTGTCACATGGATATAGTCGCGTATCGGCGTCCCGTCGGGTGTGTCGTAGTCGTTGCCGAATACTTTCAGGCATTGTCTGATGCCGTAACCGGTTTGCGTGATATATGGCATGAGGTTGTTAGGCACTCCGAAAGGCAGCTCACCGAGCTGTGCGCTCTCATGCGCCCCGACAGGGTTGAAGTATCTCAACGCTATGACGTTCAATGTCTTGTAAGCGTTGACGCTGTCTTCAAGAATCTCTTCGGCAATCTGTTTGGTGTTGCCGTAAGGGCATTCGGCCTTTTTTATCGGTGCCTTTTCGGAAATCGGGAGGTTGCCGGCGTCAGGCTCGCCATAGACGGTGCATGACGATGAGAAGACGATGTTCTGGACGCTGTATCTCCGCATCGCCTCGAGTATGTTCATCAGCGAGACGAGGTTGTTGCGGTAATATCTCAGCGGCTGCTCCACCGATTCGCCGACGGCTTTGTGCGCCGCGAAGTGTATCACGCCTTTGATGTCGGTGTGACGGCTGAAGAAGTCATCGACTTTAGCGTTGTCGGTCAGGTCGAACTGTTCGAATTCAGGTCGTCTGCCTGTTATCGTCTCTATTGCGTCGATGGCTTCCACTCTTGAGTTGAAGAGGGCATCGACGATGACAACTTCGTGGCCTTTCTGCATCAGCTCGACGGTGGTGTGTGAACCTATATATCCTGTTCCTCCTGTTACTAAGATCTTCATTATTTCTTGATTTCCAAAATGTTATTGTTCAATTGATAGCACCGTCCGCATTCGCATCGGAATGACTCGCCGAGTTTTTTGCCGCATTCGCACACCCAGCCGATCTGTCGCGCTGGCACGCCTGCCATGAGTGCGAAGTCTTTCACGTCTTTCGTCACGACGGCACCGGCGGCGATGAGGGCGCTTCTCCCGACGGTATGGCCGCACACGACGGTGCTGTTGGCGCCGAGAGACGCACCTTGTTTTATTAATGTCTTCGCATATATTCCGTGAACCGGAAAATGAGCGCGTGGAGTGGTGACGTTGGTGAAGACGCAGCTCGGACCGCAGAACACATTGTCTTCTATCTCAACGCCTTCATACACGGAGACGTTATTCTGAATCCTCACGCCGTCGCCTATTTTGACGTTGTTGCCGATGTTGACGTTCTGTCCGAGCGAACAGTTTTTTCCGAGCCGTGCGCCTTTCTGGACGTGGCAGAAATGCCATATCTTGGTGCCTTCCCCGATCTCCACGTTGTCGTCAACGTACGACGACTCATGTACGAAGTAATCTGCCATTATAAGTTGTTTTTCTCTATGTCTTTGAAATAGTTGACTGTCCCGACTTTCAGCTCATCGGTGGCTGCGTCGTCGCAAACGATGATGCCTTTCTTGTGCATCTGCAATGCGCTGACGGTGCAGAGGTGGCACACGCCGCCTTCGATGGCGGCAGCGATGGCACGTGCCTTGTTGTGGCCGCTCGCTAAGATCATCACCTCCTTGGCGTCCATCACCGTGCCGACACCGACTGTCAAAGCCGTCTTCGGCACCTTATTGATGTCATTGTCGAAGAAACGCGAGTTGGCGATGATGGTGTCGGTCGTCAGTGACTTCACGCGCGTGCGTGATGTCAGCGATGAGCCAGGCTCGTTGAACGCGATGTGACCGTCAGGGCCGATGCCGCCCATGAAGAGATGAATGCCTCTGTAGCTCCTGATGCACTCTTCGTAACGCTCGCATTCTTCCTCGAGGTCTTTTGCGTTTCCGTTGAGGATGTGAACGTTATCTCTGTTGATGTCGATGTGGCTGAAGAAATTGTTCCACATGAACGAATGGTAGCTCTCCGGATGTTCCTCAGGAAGATTGACGTATTCGTCCATGTTGAATGTCACGACATTTTTGAACGAGACTCTGCCTTCCCCGTACGCTTTTATAAGATGTTTATATGTGCCGAGCGGCGTTGAACCTGTCGGCAGTCCGAGGACGAAAGGATTTTCCGACGTCGGGTTGAACTCATTGATTCTGCGGACGATATGCTCTGCCGCCCACTCTGACATCTTGTCGTAATTTGGTTCGATTATTACTCTCATGACTTTAATTTTTTATTTTTGAAAAATGATGAACCGTTTTTTCGCAAAC
>JAKSMZ010000062.1 GCA_024400355.1 Bacteroidales bacterium | reverse complement strand
ACCGATCCACTTCTACCACGTGGAATGCAACAACTTCACCATAGAGTAGAAAGTTGAAAGGTGGCTGGCGCACGATGGGAGAACTTCCCTACGGGCGCCAGCCACCTTTATACCTTTTACCTTTATAAACTTTATAACTTTATAACTAATTAGAACCACCACTTGCGGTGCCGGAAGAACAATGTCAGTCCGACACCCATCACTGCCATCACGCCGACGATAATCCACAATGCTGTCGTAGAGCCTTCGGGGATGAACGGGAACACCACATTCATTCCGAAAAGACCAGTGACGAATGTCAACGGAAGTATGATTGATGACATCAGGGTGAGGATCTTCATAATCTCGTTGGTCTTGTTGCCCTGCATCGAGTCGAAGGTCTTCGACAGTCCTTCAATCAGGTCTTCGTAGTCCTCGGTCATGTCCCATACCTTCTGGTAGTAGTCGAGGATGTTGCCCCAGTAGTCTTCCATATATTCGAGGTCGCCGAAGCCTCTGATCTGACCTGTCTCGAAGGAGTGGAACACCCGCAGCTGCGGCTTGAAGATAGTGTTTATCGTGATGATGTTCTTTCGTGTCACGCTGATACGTTCGATGATCTTGACCTGCTTGGAGCCGAACAGCTCGCGGTTTATCAGTTCGAGGTCAAGGCCGACTTTCTTCAGGAGATACAGTGACTCCATCATCAGTTTCTCGAAGATCCGGTAAAGAAGGATGTCGGAGGTCTTCAGGTTCTCCTCAAGCTCGTCCATATCGCGCTCCTCGTATTCGTTGAAGAGCTGGCTCACGTACCACGGCGATTTCTCAAGCGTGATGATGTAATCCTTGCCCCAGAAGAACTTCACCTCTTTCGTCTTGATGAACTTGTTCTGGCGGTCGAAATTCGGGTACTGGAGAATCAGGAAGTAATAGTCGTCGTAGATATCTATTTTCGGACGCTGGTTGACCGACTTGCAGTCTTCTATGTCCAAGGGGTGGAAATGGAACGTCTCTCTCAGGAATTTAAAATCATCCTCATCCGGATTTGTCACATGCCGCCATTTCAGCGAGCCGATTTTCAATGTCTCAATCATTGCCTAACCCCTTTCAATGCCAAAAGTCAAAAGCCGATTTCTCTTAACTTTACTCTTTTAACTTTTAACCAAATTAATATTCTACATTCGTTTGCTGTTTTTAAAACGTGCAAAGATACACAAAAAATGGTAAGACCGTCAAAAAAAATCGTAAAAACTCTAATTTGCGCGTCTGATGAACATGCCCGGCTGGATTTTGCAGGTGCCTTTGAAAAGGGTTTCGGTAGTCCTGAGGCCTTCTTTGTCTCTCTGTTTCAGCGAATAACCTTTGCCGTTGGCGTTGCTGTCATTCCATGAATTGTAGTACATGTTATCCCATATTTTGCCTTTGACGGCAGTGACGGTGCCTGCTTTTTTCAGTGTCTTGGTGGTCACGTCGTAGATATAAACGAAGAATCTGTCGCCGCCGCTGACGTCTTCTTTCGTCCCGATGCGCGCGGCAACGCGCATTTTCTTAGGTGCTTTCGGGTCGCAGATGTAAAGTCCTGTCCTGAGATTCTTGGCATTGCTCTTGAATGCCGTGGCTGTCACAGGCTGTCCTTTCTTGTCGCGTTGTGGCACATAATAACATGCGTCATCGCCGCCTTCGACGATGGCATTGTCCCAGACCATGCCTTTTCTGGCTTCCACGAAGCCGTAGAAGTTGCCGTCTTCATCGACGACGGAGAACCTCTCGCCGCCACGCAGCCCTTCCTGTGTGCCTATCTTTGCCGTGATGTTTTTCCCCTCAACGGTGATTGGCGCCATGAGGTTGGGACTTACCATGCTGTTGAAATCGAGGAGCGGCGTCCAGACCTTGAAGACATCGTTGCGGTATTGCAGGTCGCGGAAGACCTTGTTGAGGTTCCTTGTCACGGTGAGGTCGATGATTTGCTCCTTGGTCCTTGTCGCCGAAAAGACAACAGTGCTCTTGTTCTCCTGACAGTCAATGTGTTCCATCTTGAACTTGCTGCTTGTCTCGAGCAGTGACGGGTTTGCCAACACTGAATTGTAGAAATATGCTTCTGTGTTCTCATCCCAGACGAGGCGGTAGAGCCATGTCGTGGAACGCAGTGTGTAGCCGTCCTTGGTGGCGGCGTATGCGGCGTTGGCTGTCAGACAGGCGATGTTGTACACCAGATTGGCTGTGTTGGGGTTCGCGCCGTTTTTAACCGCATTGTTGTAAATATTTTTCGCCGTGATTATTGCAGCATCGCGCACCGCCCGCGCGACAGGCTCGTTTTCGTAGAAGTCGAGCTTGGTGAACGTCATGAAGGTGAAAGGCAGAAGCTTCACCGAGAGATCCTTGATCTGCGCCTCCCGCTCGCGCTTCAGACCGCTGAGCATAAGGTTCTCGTCGCCCGCGTTGACATTGTAAAAGCCTCTCTCAAAGACCGTCTGCATGTTGATCTTGGCATCGGGGTTCACCGGATTGTCAATGTCGTAGCTGATACTGCCCTGAGGATTGTAGTTGAACCAGCGCTGTACCAGCTTGTTGGCGAGATGCTTCTCATTTATGTAGTTGGTAATCATGGTGGTCATCTCAGCGATGCTAATATCTTTTTTCCCGTTATACACGACATTGCTGATGTCGGCGTAGTGCTTGTTGTACTGGTTCGGGAAGTTCTTCTCCGGATCCATGTAGTTCTGCCACGACTTGTCAACAATGTCTTTCTGCGGGAACGAGCCGCCGTCGATGTAAACCATCTCCAATGAGCTGCGCATGTAGAAGAAAGTGCCGTCGTTGTTTTGCGAGATCATCCCGCCGTAGTTCTGTTCCTGCCCTGCGGCGAGGAATGATGACAATATCGTGATTGTCAATAGTATCAGATTTAAGTTTTTCATGTATTTATTTGTTTGGTTTATTTCCATTCAAACGTCGAAATTATATGTCTCACGTCATCGGTGATGAAGTCGATGACAGGCTGCAGTGAGTCGTTGTTGGGCGGCAGGTTGAAGTACAGCGAGCCGCGCATGAAATGTTCGGTGCTGTCGGTGAGGTAAAACTGCAACGGTGACGCCACGCCTTCGCCTTCGAGGAAATACACGAGTCCATAGACATTCTTCTCCGGATTGGTGATGATGCTGTCGCGTATTCCCGTGGCCTTGCTAATGTGCTTGGTAATCATCATGTACGCGTCTTCGAGATAAGTCGGAAGGTTGTCGCTGACGTGTTTGTACGAGATGTGCACTGTGCCTTTGTAATCCGGAAACTCCACGTTGACCCAGTCTTTTTCCTCCAGCGAATGCGGGTCGGGGGTTATCGCTGAATATGCCGGGTGCTCGAAGCTGTAGTATCGCATTGTGTCGAGTCTGACATATTGTTTTTCGGGGAAGTCGATGCGGAAATAGCCTCTCGGCTTCGGCTGCGGGTTCCTGTCGCCGCACGACGACAACACGACTGCAATCACAATGACTGGTAAAATCCTGATTCTTTTATTTCTTATATCCTTCATCTTCTCATTTCTCTTTTAACTCTTATCTTTTATCCTTTAACTTTCCTCTTTTAACTCTCCTCTCTTAACTCTAATCTCAATAATCCTCCTCCTGTCGGCTTTTTCAATCTGGAAGGTGAACTCGCCGAAAGCCGTAGAGAAGCCGGCTTCGGGGATGCGGCCTTCCATCTCGAGGATCATGCCGCCGAGTGTGTCCGACTCGCCTTTCACCTCATCGAAGTACAAATCGCTGATCTGCATCGTCTTGCAGAAATCTACGAGGCTTGTCTGTGCCTGGAAGACGTATGTCCTGTCATCGATTTTGCGGCAGTTCTTGCTTTCGCTCACCGTGTCGAACTCGTCGCTGATGTCGCCGACGATTTCTTCGAGGACGTCTTCCATGGTGACGAGGCCGGAGGTGCCGCCGTATTCATCGACGACGATGGCGATGTGAGTCTTCTTGGTGCGGAAGTCTTGGAAGAGGTCGTTGATCTTTTTGTTTTCCGGAACGAAGAAGGCAGGGCGGAGCAGCGACTGCCATTCGAAGCCCTTGGTGTCGAGATGAGGCAGAAGGTCTTTGACGTATAATATTCCGAGAATCTCGTCGAGGTCGTCGCCATAGACAGGGATGCGCGAGAATCCGTGTTCCACCACGAGTTCAAGGAGATGTTCGTATGATGTCTTCTGTTGTATAGCGAAGAGTCTGACGCGCGGTTGCATGATGTCGCTGACTTCCTTCTCCCCGAATGTGGCGATGCCTTGCAGCATGGAGCGTTCTTCGAGCGACGTGTCGTCGGTGGTGGTGAGGTCAACGGCGGTGGTGAGGTCAGTGACCGACAGCGTGCTGGCGGTTTTCCTGGCAAGGCGCTTGTCGATGAGTCTTGTCGAGCCGACGAGGACAGAGCTGAGCGGCTTGAAGATGACTGTCAGCACTTTAATCGTCGGGGCGAGGCTTGTTGCCAGCAACTTCGCGTTTTTCGTCGCTACGATCTTAGGCACCATCTCGCCGAAAATCAGCAGCAGCGACGTGACGATGACCACGTTGATGACGAACGCCAGCACGGGGTTCGCCTCGAGGTTGAATATCAGCGACATGATATATGTCGAGAATATCGTTATGGTGACGTTTATCAGGTTGTTGGTGATCAGTATCGTGGCGAGGAATGTCTTGGGTCTCTCCTTGAGATCAAGCACGAGCCTGTCGGAATGCCGTTCGGAGTTCTCCAGCTCGTTAATGTCGCTGGGCTGTAGAGAGAAGAACGCGGTCTCGCTTCCCGACGCGAGTGCCGAGCAGACGAGCAGCAGGCACAGAATCACGAGGCAGATGACTGCGGTCCATGACAGTCCCAGGAAAAACGCGGTCTCGACGTTGAGAGGTATCATAGTCAGGATGTTCATGGCTTATTGCTTGGAGGCGTAGGAGTTGTAAGAGGCGTTCGGGTCGAGCGGTGTGCGTTTGTTGCCGAGGCACATCATCTTGTCAACGACAATCTCGGTGATGCTTCTCGTTATGTTTTGTGAATCAACATATTGCCGTGTCTTGATGCGGCCTTCAACATACATCGTGTCGCCCTTGATGTAGTTGCGGCGGCGGTCGGCGATGTCCTGTGCAATCTGCCCGAAGTTGACGAGGTTGTGCCACTCGGTCTGTTCCTTGACGCTGCCGTCTTTGTCGCGGTAGCTCTCGTTGGTGGCTAACGACACCGTCATTTTTTTCGTTCCGTTCTCGAAAGATATGATTTCGGGGTCTTTTCCGAGGTTCCCGATCAGTATAACTTTGTTTAAACTTGCCATAATCAATTGCGGTTTGAGGTGCAAAAGTAGTGTTTTTTTGAAGATGTCACCGTGTTTTTCTGAAAAAAAGTGATAAACACCTTTATTAAAAGGGGAAAAACGTATCTTTCAGATAATGAATGAAAAAAAATAAATTTTTTTGTGAATGTGTTTGAAAAAAGTATTATTTTTGCAGCCTGAAAAATCAATATAGTACAAACTAAAAAAATAAAGTCATGACAAAAGCTGAAATCGTAGCGAAAATCGCTGAAAAGACTGGCGTTGAAAAAGGCGCAGCACAGGCCGTTGTTGAATCATTCATGGACATCGTAAAGGATTCCATCAAGGCTGACGAACCTGTTTACCTCAGAGGTTTTGGTAGCTTCATCAAGAAGACCAGAAAGGCAAAGAAAGGCCGCAACATCAAGGCAGGCAAATCAATCATCATTCCTGAACACAGCATTCCTGCATTCAAGCCAGCCAAGACATTTGTCGGCGAACTCAAGTAATATCGAATTTAAAATTTTTGTATCATGCCAAACGGTAAAAAACATAAAAGACACAAAATGTCTACCCATAAGCGCAAAAAACGCCTCAGAAAGGATAGACATAAAAAGAAATAGTCTCTAAGAGATGAATTCTCACAGAACATAACACAGCATTGCAACTCTGTTGTCAGTGTTGTGTTATTGTTTGTTATTGAAAATTCAAACCTTTGTAATATTATGGACAACACAAACACAGTTTCGGAAGTCAACAGAGAACTTGTAATCAGTTCTGATGTTTCAGAGGTTAGTATTGTATTGTTGGAAGACAAACAGCTTGTCGAATTCCAGAAAGAGCAGAACAACACCAGCTTTTCGGTTGGTGACGTGTATTATGGCCGCATCAAGAAGATATTACCGGGCTTGAATGCGGCTTTTGTTGACATAGGCAGTCAGAAGGATGCTTTCCTGCATTATCTTGACCTCGGGCCGCAGGTACGTTCACTGATGGAGTTTGCGAAGATTGCCAACGAAGGCAAGGTGAACCAATCGACGATGAACAGGATTCAGCTCAGGCAGGACATCGACAAGTCAGGGAAGATCTCCGATTATCTGCAGGCCGGCGACCAGATACCGGTGCAGATCGCCAAGGAGCCGATCAACACCAAAGGCCCGCGCATCACGGCGGAGATATCGTTCGCAGGACGTTACATCGTGCTCGTCCCGTTCGCCAACCGCGTGTCAGTGTCACAGAAAATACGCAGCAACGAAGAACGCTCACGTCTTAAACGACTGATTCAGAGCATCAAACCGAACAATTTCGGAGTCATCATCCGCACCGTCGCGGAAGGTAAGACCGTCGATGAACTCAACGCCGACATGCGCTATCTGTTAGCGAAATGGGACCAGGCAGCCTTCGCCATGTATGGCAGCAAGGCACCGGCAAAACTCGTCAGCGAACTCGACCGGACCTCAGCGATGCTAAGGGATATGCTCAATGAGTCGTTTAATGCCATCACCGTTGACAACCAGGCTCTTTACGAGGAGATAAGAAGCTACATATCCACCATCGCCCCGCAGAAGACGGACATCGTGAAACTCTACAAAGGCAAGGAGCCTATCTTCGAGTATTACAACGTCGCCCGTCAGATCAAAGGGCTTTTCGGCAGGATAGTCACAATCAGAAACGGCGTGTATCTCATCATCGAACACACCGAGGCCATGCATGTCATTGATGTCAACAGCGGACACCGCGTCAACAAGGACAACTCCCAGGAAGAGAACGCGCTGGCAGTCAACCTTGAGTCGGCGGCGGAGATAGCGCGACAGCTGCGCCTCCGCGATATGGGCGGCATCATCATAGTCGATTTCATCGACATGCACGAGGCGAAAAACCGCAAGCTGCTGTTCGACAAACTCACCGAGGAGATGGCCAAAGACCGCGCAAAACACACCATACTGCCCGCGACGAAGTTCGGCCTCATCCAAATCACACGACAGAGAGTGCGGCCCGAGACAGAAGTCACCGTGCAGGAGAAATGCCCCGTGTGCAACGGCACAGGCAAGATAAAGTCATCAATGCTGTTCATCGATGAGATAGAAAGCAACCTCAAATACCTGCTGCTCGACCAGAACGAGAAAGAAGTCACGGTGCAGGTGCATCCTTTCGTGTGCGCCTACCTCACCGCCGGATTCATCTCGGTGAGAAGAAGGTGGATGTGGAAATACCACAAGAAGATACACATCCAGGAAGTGAAGTCATTCCACATGCTGCAATGTAATTTCCTGAATAAGAAAGGCGACGAGATAACTTTTTAGTCATAAAGTTATAAAGTCATAAAGTTAAAAGTAATTAAGACTTCCGAAAGAAAGTAGAGGCGTCAC
>JAKSMZ010000061.1 GCA_024400355.1 Bacteroidales bacterium | reverse complement strand
ACATCTTCCATCTTGTAGAATCCGTCCGCATTTCGAGTCAGACCCTCGAAATCTATCGGAAGAATCACAGGAGGATTGGATATAGAGATTTCCTGCGTTTCCCTTAATTGAGAAACGGCTGCGTAAATGAGTTTGACGTCTATAAACTCCGAGTTGCCTTTCTTATATCTTCTGAACACTATCTTAGAACCGATAGGGCTGGAGAACTCAACAGCATTGGCTGTCTGCGGCAACTTCATGCCAAGGGCGGACGTGATGGACGCGATATTGGAATCGTGGCCGCAGAGGAAGGTAAACTTGCGAGTAGTATCGCATATCTCCTCCTTTATCTTTTTGACGAGGGGATTAGATATGAGTATTGCAGTGGCAGGAGTCGTAAATATCACCTCATCGTAAACGGTCTTGACTTTGCCGATTCGTCTCATATCATCCAAAGAGATGTCTTTTCCGAATGCTTTCCCCGTCTCGTAATACTGGAGGACAACGGCATCAGCAATGCTGTTCACCAGTTTATAGTCGCCCGTCATCCCTGGTTCTTCTCCCTTTGCCAGAATGATGGACATCTCTTTTAAAGGAAGGTGTTCCAGTTGTCCTTCCTCAGCGTATGGAGACTCCTTGAAATTAATGACATCTTCCATATAGCGAATCTCATCCGAGATTTTTTCTACAGCTGCCCAAATGCCTTTGTAGGGTTCATCTGCCGTTCCTGCCACACCACCAATCTCATTCATTTCTGCGATTATGCGTTTTTCAAGATTGTCGTTCATGACTGTGTATGCCGGATGGAAAAGGGGATCCATACCCTCATCGTCTTGTGGAAGATGATACACCTGCAAATCTTTTCCAAAGCCCACGAGGAAGTTCTCAGCAGTTTTGATAGTCCTTTGCTTCACGTTGGAATAGATAAGTGTATTGTCCGCATTGAGTGAAGCGTACATATCATGATTCTCCCGACTGAGATACTCTCGGAACCAATTTCCCATTTTCTGCTCTATTCTTGCTCCCCGGGCTGTAAGATGAGCTGTCCCGACACCCCAATCTACCCATTCGTACGGAGTAACTCTGTCAAGGTCGGAGCCTGGAGCGGATAGCGGAGAACGGATGTTATGACGCGAGAAAACCACTTCATCTTTAAGGATATAGCCTGTGGGATTGACATCGTTATTATTCCGCCGACAAGAGACGGACAGCAGGGCAATAATAAGAAGAAAATAGAAATAATAGTGTTTCATTGTTATTGATAATTAAGAGTTTTGATATATAAGTCATTAACTGAAAATACTCCTGTACTGCAAATTCAAACTGTTGCATGAAGGTCTGTCTGAAAGCGTACAGATTATTCTGTTCATGAAAAACCAGCATTCATCTTGCGAGGCATTAAGACGTGCCAGCTCGTCTTCACCAAACAGAGCGGCTGACGGCAGCATGTCATTTATTGACTCGAAATCAAATGTTGACTGAATAACGCGTTTGTCTTCCTCCACGGCAAAATACGTATCCAGATTCATCGGCATAGTAAAAAGTGTAAAGTCTATTGATACCATTATAGTCGTTATCCAGCATATTTCAAGATATGAGATATTACTGTATTTCTTAAAAACGCTGCAAAAATACGGTTTTTTCCTGAATAACGGTCATTAAAAGATAAAACAATCAGATAAACCAGCTTTTTCTCATTTCCTCGGCTTCTTTCCGCTGTTCTTCACCACAACCATCTCGAAATCAAGCTGTTTCTTGATCAGATCGACGTTCTTCACGCGCACTTTCACCTCATCGCCAAGCTGGTATATCATACCGCGGTCGTGACCGATGATGCGGAAGTTCTCCTCATCGAGATAATAATAATCGTCGTCAAAGGTGTTGTACCTGACGAGACCCTCGCATTTGCTGTCCTTAAGCTCGACGTAAATGCCCCATTTCGAGACGCCGGAGATGAGTCCGTCGAACACCTTCCCTATCTTGTCCTGCAAATACTCGGCCTGCTTGTACTTCACCGACTCGCGCTCCATCTCGGCGGCACGGCGTTCCATCTCGCTCGCGTGCTGACACAGGACCTCAAACTCCGACTGGCTCACACTCGGCTGGTTTTCAATCATATAACGCTCAATGAGACGATGCACCATCAGGTCTGGGTAACGGCGTATCGGCGACGTGAAATGTGTGTAGAACGGGAACGCCAGTCCGTAGTGCCCGATGTTCACGGTGCTGTAAAGTGCCTTCGCCATCGTCCTGACCGCCACCGACTCGATGAGGTTCTTCTCGCCGCGGCCTTCGACCGCCTTGAAGAGCGAGTTGTACGACTTCACGAGTTTCTCGCGCGTGCTGATGTTCATCGAATAGCCGAGCCGCGAAACAAGCGCGATGAAGTTGTACAGCTTCTCAGGATTCGGCTCGTCGTGGACACGATAGACGAAAGTATATCCGTGATATTTGCTGTCTTTCCTGCCGATGGCCTCGGCGACGGTGCGGTTCGCGAGAAGCATGAAGTCCTCGATGAGCATGTTCGCCTCGTTCTGCACCTTCACGAAAGTGTCGATAGGTTTCATGTTCTCGTCGAGGATGAATTTCACCTCTTCGGAATGGAAGTTGATGGAGCCGTGTTCCATGCGTTTCTCACGGAGTTTCGTCGCCAACGCATTGAGTGTCAGCATCTCATCTTTGTAATCGCCGTCACCGCCCTCGATCATGGCCTGCACCTCCTCGTATGCGAAGCGGCGGTCCGACCTGATGACGGTCTTGCCAATCCACTTGTCGATGATGTTGGCGTTGTCGTCCATCTCAAAGACAGCCGAGAACGTCAGTTTCTCCTCATCGGGGCGCAGCGAACATACCATGTTGCAGAGTTTCTCCGGCAGCATCGGGATGGTGCGGTCAACGAGATAGACCGACGTGCCGCGGCTCTGCGCCTCGCGGTCGATGGCGGAACCCGGCTTCACGTAATAAGAGACGTCGGCGATGTGGACGCCCACCTCGTGATGTCCGTTCGGCAATCTGCGGTATGACACAGCATCGTCGAAGTCCTTCGCATCGCGGGGATCGATCGTCACGGTCAGCACGTCGCGGAAATCGCGGCGCTGCTTGATTTCTGAGACCTTGATCTTATCGGAAATTGCCTTTGCCTCCTTCTCGACATCTTTCGGAAACTCAAGCGGATACTCGAACTCCGCGAGGATCGACTGCATCTCGACATTGTTCTCGCCCGGGTAACCGAGCACCTTCACTATCTCACCGAAAGGGTTGCGGGCGTTGTCGGGCCAGTCGGTCATCTTCACTATGACTTTCTGTCCGTCCTTCGCGCCTTTGAATTTCCCTTGCGGGACATAAATGTCTATCGGCATGGAGACGCGGTCGGAGATGACGAAACCGAAGCCGTGCGAGAGGCTGAAGATGCCGACGAACTCAGTACGGGCGCGTTGCAGAACCTCCACAATCTCACCTTCGTTCTTTTTCGACACGCGTTTCGGGAACATCTGCACCCTGACCTTGTCGCCGTGAAGAGCCTTGCCCGTGTTGTTCGAGGCAATCTGTATGTCCTCGCCCTCGTCTTCCGGGATGACGTAAGCCTTGCCGGTGCTTTTCATATCAACGGTGCCGATGACGTACGTCGGCTTCGGGCCGTATTCAGCGATAAGTTCTGGATTTAATGTATAGCTATATGGATGATTTTCAATAAGTTGTCCGTCTCTGCAAAGTGTCACTAAAATCTGGTAAATCACATCTTTGCCAGCGGCGTCCCTGACACTCAGAATCTTCGCTATCTGCTTGTAATTCATCGGCTTGAACGGATGCTCGCCGAACACGCGCAGGATAGTGTTCACGAAAGTGCTGAGGCTGGTGTTCTTTGATTTTTTCTTCGACATAAAATATTGTTTTAAGGTTTATAAATCAGTTTGTCAAACATAAAAAAATGCTAATCTGTTCAACAACGGACTAGCATTTGAAAACTGTTGCCTAACCAGGGTTCGAACCTGGACTTTACTGATCCAGAGTCAGTCGTGTTGCCAATTACACCATTAGGCATCATTTTTACGGCTGCAAAAATACAACTTTTTTTAATATGTCAAGATGTTTTTTAAAAATTTTTTACCTTTGCGGAAAATTTGAAAAATGGAAGAAATTATTGACTTTCTAAATCTGATTGTTGTGAACAACAATCGTCCGTGGTTTCAGGAACACAAACAGCAATACATTGATGCTCAATCGAAATTCAACGAAATCGCGGAACAGATAATCCTCGGCATCCAGAAATTCGATGATTTGACGAAAGGCCTGACGTTGAAAGACTGCACCTACCGTTTCTATCGTGACACGCGTTTTTCGCCCGACAAAAGTCCTTACAAGCGTCATTTTGGCGTCTTTGTCTGTCCGCAAGGGAAGAAATCGGGGCTTGCAGGATATTATTTCCACGTAGAAGGACAGGGCGCAGAATATCTTGGCCAGCATGGACTTTACCCGGGAATGTATCAGTGCGAGCCGCTCATCACGAAAAGCGTCCGTGAAGACATTAATATATATGGTGCCGATTTTGAAAAAGCCCTGAAAAAAGCAAAGAATTTCACGCTTGATGAGTCGAAAGCGCTGAAAAACGTCCCGAAGGACTTCCCCGCCGACCATCCTTACGGAAGATTTCTGAAGCTGAAAGATTACTGTCTGTCGCAGCCCATCCCCACCGATATTTTATATTCTGACAACTTGATTGAGTGGGTTTTGGAAGAGTTCCGCTCATGCTACGACTTCAACTCATTCCTGAACAGGTCGGCGTTGTTCGCGAGGGAAAACGAATAATCATCGCGCGGATTTGTGATTTTTTGTGAGATCATGCAGCAAATCATCCGATTATTCGTTTGAGCGGTTGTAAATAGTAATAAAAATATGTTTGACACTATTTTGAAACTCGGACGTGACGGCGATGAGCAGGCTTTGATGAGGCTTTACGACCTCTGCTGCAACGCCGTTTACAATGCCAGTTACAACATAGTGTTGAATGAACAGGACGCGGAAGAGATTGCGCATGATGCAATCCTCGCCGCGTTCTCGCTTTTGCGTGATTTCAATGGGAACGAAGCCTGTTTCGTCGCATGGGTAAAGAAAATCGCCGTCAACAAGAGCATCGACAAATACCGTCATGACAGCCGGCGACCGATGCAGGTTGACGTAGATGAGTTTAAGGAGAAAACCGATGACGATGATGACGATATGTATTCAATAGAGCAGGTGAAGGCCGCGCTGTCCGGTCTGCCAGAAGGTTACCGCATCGTCATCACGCTGCGTCTTCTTGAAGAAATGGAATACGAGGACATCGCCAACACTTTGAATATCAACGAGTCGTCGGTGCGGTCACAGTATTCGAGAGGAATAGCGAGACTTAGGAAAGTTTTGAGAGTTAATTAAATAATGGTTATGAATATTGAGGATTTCATAAGGGACAACAAGTCGGAGTTTAACGGAAGGCCGTTGCCGGAAGGCCACCGCGAGAGGTTTTTGCAGATGCTCAAATCAGTTGGAGAAAATGACAAGGCTGAAACAGCGGCACGTAGAAACAAAAAACGTTCGCTGCTCACAATCTGGAACTCCGTGGCGGCGGCAGCCATAGTGACATTCGCAGTCGTCACCTTCGGATGGAACAAAGGCATGGATTTGACGACAAAGCTGCCACAAACGCCTGACAACCAGCTCATTGAGTTGAGAACAGCTTACGAACAGAAAGTTGAAGATGCCATCGTGTGCCTTGAGAAAGTCATGGAGAATATTGACGATTCAACACGTATTCAG
Source organism: Bacteroidales bacterium (assembly GCA_024400355.1). Lineage (GTDB taxonomy): Bacteria > Bacteroidota > Bacteroidia > Bacteroidales > F082 > Limimorpha. The sequence continues at coordinate 1,952 of JAKSMZ010000061.1, read as the reverse complement.
ATCACGGAAGTGATTCATAATCTGGAAGATACAGGCGACATCTTCGCGGAAATCGCGCCTCTGCCGCAAGACCGGCAGATGGCGATCGTTGAACATGTTTTCGATAACAAATTAAAAGCTATAGATTTAATAACCAAACAAATAAAATAAAAACATGAAAAAGATCCTGATTCTGACAACTTTGTCTTTGATGACATTTTTCGCCACCGCGAGCAACAACGGAGATTGCGATCAACATTACAGATTCGAGAAACAGAAAACCGTGGAGCAGACTTTCGGTGTCGCGGCTCTGCCGGAGCTTGAAATGGAAGGCATTTACAGCGACTTCATCATCACAACATGGGATGAGCCGCAGATTGATTTCAAAGTGAAAATCATGGTGAAAAGCAACAGTGAAAAAGCAGTCAATTACCTGATTGACATAATCAATGTGGAGTTTATCAAGGAAAGCAATTGGGTGAAGGCCAAGACAATTTTTGAAAACAAAACCAACAGGTCGTTCAACGCCTCGATCGCCATAAAATATTATGTCAAGGTGCCTGAAGACGCGAGGATGTACCTTGAGACAAAATACGGAGACATCATTGTGGAAACCGTGAAAAAAGACTTCAAGGCCGAGGTGAAATACGGCTCTCTGACAGCCGGCAACTTGCTGGCAGACAACGAGATAAACATCAAATACGGCGATTTGAGCATCGAATATGCGAAAAACCTCAATCTCGACATGGCATACAGCGACTGCAAAATCAACAAGGCCGAGTTCATCGGCACTGAGATCAGTTACAGCGATTTCACCGCGACCGACATTTTCAGAGGCGTTTTCGAGAATAAATATTCCGACATCAGAATCAATAAAATCAAAGACCTCAAGGCTGAAAACAGATATTCCGACATGAGAGTGACTTTAGACAGCGACAAGCCGAATGTTGACATCGATGCGAAATATTCTGACATCAAATTGAAAATCAACGAGAACGCGTCATTCAGATATGACATCAGAGTGAATTATGGCGACATCGACTGCGGTGAAATCATGGGTGCGAACACAGGCAGGACATCCGACGGACGCATCATGGGAAGCCGTGGCGGTGAACCGTCGGGCAACATCAAAGCCGAACTCGAATACGGCGATTTAAGAATAGAATAGCTCTTTTACATACCTTGAAAATTAATATCTGATCCCAAATAAATCCGACATTGATTTTTTTTATTTTTGCAACACTTTTTCAGATAATCTTACGTTAAACCCGAAAAACGAGCAATATGAAACGTATCGTCATAATTTTAGCAATTATATTGTTGAATGCCAATGTGTTATTGGCACAGCACACCATCAGCGGAACATTGATAGACAGCACTTCAAAGGCCAGGCTTGAGTTCGTGAACGTAGGTCTGATACGTCAGGCTGACTCCGCCTTCATCAGCGGGGCAGCATCGGACGAGAACGGACGCTTCAGACTGGAGCACGTGCCGGGCGGGCAGTTCATCATGCAGGTTTCGGCCATCGGCTATCAGACTTACAAGAAAATCATCGATGTCACCGAGAGCATCGACCTCGGAGTCTTGAAGATAAAACAAGGGAAAACCACGCTCGACGAGATCGTCATCACGGAGAAGAAACCGATGTTCGCCAACGAAGGCGAGAAGCAGCTTTACAACGTGAGCGAGGACCCGTCGATACAGACCGGCACTGCTTCCGACGCCTTGCAGAACGCTCCGGGTGTTGAAGTCGATGTCGAGGGAAACATCACATTACGCGGTGCCTCCGGCGTCGAGATCTGGATCAACGGGAAGCCGTCGCATCTCAACGAAGAGAACCTGAAAACCTATATCCAACAGCTTCCGGCCAACGCCATAGAGACCATCGAGGTCATCACGAACCCGTCGGCGCGTTACGCCTCGAAGAGCGACGCCGGCATCATCAACATCGTGACAAACGCCAAGGTGCAGAA
>JAKSMZ010000060.1 GCA_024400355.1 Bacteroidales bacterium | reverse complement strand
ATCATGAAAAAATTATTTTTAATACTTTGCGTTTTATTAGGTATGACAGCACAAGCACAAGACAAAGAGACAAAGGTTTTATTAAAAACCAATCAGGGCGACATCACGGTGAAGCTTTATAACGACACACCAAAACATCGCGACAATTTCATCAAATTGGTTAACGAAGGGTGGTTCAACGGTTCACCTTTCCACCGCGTCATCAATAAATTCATGATTCAGGGCGGTCAGAACGCTGACGGACGCGTGGATCCAGGCTACACAATCCCGGCTGAAATCAAGCCGAACCACTATCATTTCAAAGGCGCACTCGCCGCAGCACGCATGGCCGACCAGGTGAACCCGAAAAAGAACTCGAGCGGCTCGCAGTTCTATATCGTTCAAGGCGATGTTTACACGGCTCAGAAACTTGAAAGATTCAGGGATTATTACGGAAAGACCTTCACCAAAGAAATGGTTGACGTCTATACCACACTCGGCGGCACACCACACCTCGATGGCGACTACACCGTCTTCGGCGAAGTTGTTGAAGGCCTCGAAATTGTCGATAAAATAGCAGCGGTACAGACCGGCTACATGGACGTTCCTGTCGAACCGGTCGTCATCATCACGGCTGAAATACTAAACAAATAAGTACCTCTATAACCGCGTAGCGGTTACATATCAGTAACATAAAAATGACAATAAGTTACACATCAGTATGAAAGAGAAAATCGAACAGATATTGACGGAAGTCAAAGCGTTCCATGCAGAGAGCAAAGAGGCATTAGAGAACTTCCGTATCGCTTATCTTAGCAAAAAAGGTGTCATCGCTGCACTTTTCAACGACTTCAAACAGGTCGCTCCAGAGATGCGCAAGGAAATGGGCATGAAACTCAACGAGCTGAAAAACGCCGTACAGGAAATCTTAGAGGAACAGCAGAAGCAGTTCGAGACGACGACAGACACAAAGAACGACCTTGACCTTTCCCTGCCAGCCGGCATGATGAATGGCTCACGTCATCCTTTGTCAATCGTGCGCAATGAAATCAACGACATCTTCAAGCGTCTCGGTTTCGTCATCGCTGAAGGTCCGGAGATTGAAGACGATTTCCATGTCTTCTCAGCATTGAATTTCCCTCCAGACCATCCGGCACGCGACATGCAGGACACATTCTTCGTGACGAAATCGCCAGACGTGGTGCTGCGCACTCACACATCAAGCGTTCAGGTGCGTGTCATGGAACAGGGCAAGCTCCCGATCCGTATCATCGCTCCGGGAAGAGTGTTCCGCAACGAGGCAATATCAGCCCGCGCACACTGCATTTTCCATCAGATTGAAGGTCTTTACATCGACAAGAACGTCTCTTTTGCCGACCTCAAGCAGACACTTTATCATTTCGTCCAGGAATACTTCGGAGAAGGCACAAAGGTGCGTTTCCGCCCGTCATACTTCCCGTTCACCGAGACATCAGCCGAAATGGATATCTCTTGTAACATCTGCGGCGGCGAAGGCTGCAACATCTGCAAGCATACGGGCTGGGTTGAAATACTCGGCTGCGGCATCTGTGACCCTAACATCTTGAAAGCCTGCAACATCGACCCGGAAGAATACACCGGCTTCGCCTTCGGAATGGGCATCGAACGCATCGCAATGCTGAAATACCAAATCAACGACTTGAGAATGTTCTTTGAAAACGACATCCGTTTCCTCGAACAGTTCGAGCAAGCCTGAATTTAGTTAAAAGTTAAAAGAGCAAAGTTAAAAGAGGCTGAAGCACATGGGTTGAACTATATGCCTCAGTCTCTTTAATCTTTACTCTCTAATCTCTACTCTTAATGAGTTCGATTTCGTGAATCTCGATGTCTTCAAGCAGATTGTCGATTTTCCTGGTTTTCTCAACATCAACATTATAAACCAAGATGACACCAGGAATCTGTTTGATCTTTGATGTTATCGCCTGATAGCTATCTTCGGTGATGAAATTGCGTATGACAATGAGATAATCGGTCGGCAGCGGCAATTTTATCCATTTCGCCTCTTCATTTACAAGTCCCACCAAATTGAAAGCGTTGCTGTTTTCACCACCGTCATAAAGATAGAAAGAAAAAGCCTGTCCGTCTTCATTCACGATGTCGGAATATTTTATAAGATTGATGTTCAGCACATTATTAATATGCCAGGCGAGTTTGTAGTCTTCAAGGTGACTGTTAATGCCGATGATTCTGATGTCGTCGAAAGGCTCGACGACGATTTTGTTTTTTCTTCTAACCATGATATATTGTGTTTTTAAAGTTCCTCTTCAAGGATGTGCCAGGTCTTTTCCGAGGCAAGCTGTTCGGCACCTTTGATTGAATAGTCTGATGCCTTCGCGTAAGCTTTACTGTCGATAAACACCTGAATCTCATAGAGTCTGTCGTAACTGTCGCCTTTTGTGCTGATGACCTTGTAATCAATATGATGTCTGTGTTTCTGCGACCATTCAAGGATTTTGCTCTTGAAATTGACTTCGTTTTTCTCGATATTTTCAATGTCAAGATGCAGTTTTATGACGTTATCGACTATTATCTTATAGGTGAAATCATAGCCTTTGTCGAGGAAGACGGCGCCGGTGAATGCTTCAAAGGCATTGCCGCCGATGCAGCGGAATTTCCCGTGTCTGTCGTGTGACTTGACGTATGAAATCTTCTCTTCAAAACCGAATTTCTGCGAAAGCTTGTTCAAAGAAGCGCGGCTGACGATACGCGAGCGCATCTCGGTGAGAAAGCCTTCCTGTTTTGTTGGGAATTTCCTGAAAAGATATTCCGCCACGACTGAGCTTAAGACGGCATCACCAAGATACTCGAGACGTTCATTGCTGACCGTGACACCGCTTAAAATCTTGGAGCACATTGACTTATGAGTGAAAGCCAACTGATACAGCGTGATATTGCCCGGATAGAATCCAAAGACATTACGGATGAAGCACGCCAAGTCACGGTCGGATTTATTATGATAACGTAAGAGTTCAAACATTACTGGAACTTCTTGAAGACTATGCAAGCGTTATGACCGCCAAAGCCAAAGGCATTGCTGATGGCATAGTCAACGGTTCTTTTCTTTGGCTTCCAGAAAGTGAAATCAAGTTTCGGGTCAATGTTCGGGTCGTCAGTAAAATGATTTATTGTAGGAGGCACGATATCGTTTTTGCACGCCAGAATGGTTGATATTGATTCTATTGCGCCGGCACCGCCAAGAAGGTGTCCTGTCATTGACTTGCCGGAATTTATCGAAATATCGTAAACATGTTCTCCAAAAACATCCATTATTGCTTTCACTTCCGGCAGGTCGCCGGCAGGAGTTGATGTGCCGTGAGTATTGATATGATCAATCTTTTCCGGTGTGATTCCGGCATCTTCCAAGGCGCGTCTGATGCTCATCGCGGCACCGAGTCCGTCAGGGTGCGGGGCTGTCATGTGGTAAGCGTCGCCTGATACGCCGCATCCTATCACTTCGCCGTAGATTTTCGCGCCGCGGGCGACAGCATGTCCGAGTTCCTCCAATATAAGGCAGCCGGCGCCTTCACCCATAACGAAACCGTCACGGTCAGCGTCGAAGGGACGAGATGCCGTTTTCGGGTCATCGTTGCGGGTGGACAGAGCTTTCATGGCCTCAAAGCCGCCGACACCGATTGGGCATATAGCCGCTTCGGAGCCGCCGACAACCATCACCGGAGATTTTCCGCTATGGATATAGTTGTAGCCTTCTATTATAGAGTTAGCTGACGACGCACATGCCGAGACCGTCGCGAAATTAGCACCACGAAAACCATATTTTATTGAAATATGACCTGCTGCGAGGTCTGGTATCAGTCTCGGAATGATAAACGGGCTTAAACGCGGCGTTCCGTCACCCAAGACAAAGTCCTTGACATCATTGTAAAGACTGTCGATACCGCCAATGCCAGACGCAAAGATAACACCGACTTCATCAAAATCGGTGTTATCCTTGTCGATGCCTGAATCTTTGATAGCCTCGTCAGACGCGACAATGGCGAACTGAGCGAAACTGTCGAGTTTTCTCGCCTCTTTACGGTCGAAATATTGCAACGGATCGAAGCCCTTCACTTCGCACGCAACGCGGCATCTGAACTTCGACGCGTCAAAACGTGTTATCTCACCGGCACCGCTGACACCATTCAGCAAACCGTTCCAATAGTCAGGAACGTTATTGCCTATCGGTGTGATAGCACCAAGTCCGGTTACTACAACACGCTTATAATCCATGAGTTATGCTTTGTGCTCCTCAATGTATTTAACTGCATCACCAACAGTCACAATGTTACCTGCCTGATCATCAGGAATCGCAACATTAAACTCCTTTTCAAATTCAAGAAGCAATTCAACTGTATCGAGGGAATCTGCACCTAAATCTTGCGTAAAACTCTTTTCCAATGTGATTTCTGACTTCTCAACCGCCAACTTATCAGCGATGATTGATACGACTTTTTCTGTAATTTCTGACATTTTCAATAGTTTTTATTTATTATACTTTTTTCTGCTCAAAGAAAAACTCAGCAAAGGTAATTCATTTTTTCACACCATGACAAATTTTTTTTAAAATATTTTATTCTCATTCATTTAAAATTTTGATATTCAATATTTTATAAAATAATATTTTTTGAATCAACTATTAATAATTTTAATTTTTCGCCAAAACCAAAGAATTTTCAAGCTGTTTCAAAAAAAAGCAGTACTTTTACAACCTTGAAAAGTCAGATTAATTTACAAAATATCCTAAAAATTCGATAAAAAAGCATAGAAATGATAACTCCAGACAGACAGAAAATTTTTTTCATTGATGCGTACGCATTGATTTACAGAGCTTTTTTTGCATTGAACAAAAAACCAAGAACCACTTCAAAAGGATTCAACACCTCTGCCATCATTGGATTTCTGAATGCGCTCTACGATGTTTTGAAAAACGAGCGTCCGAGTCATATCGGCGTCGCTTTCGACCTCAGCGCACCAACGTTACGTACCGAGAATTTCTGCGATTACAAGGCCAACAGAGATACCATGCCTGAAGAACTCCGCGCATCAATACCTTATATAATTGACATCGTCAAAGGGTTCAACATCCCGATTTATGCGAAAGAAGGTTACGAAGCCGATGACATTATCGGGACGCTCGCAAAAAAAGCGGAGAAAGCCGGCTATCTGACTTACATGATGACGCCTGACAAGGATTTCGGACAGCTTGTAAGCGACAGCACATTCATTTTCAAACCGGCTAAATCTGGTGAAGACCCGAAAATTCTGGGACCGAAAGAAGTTTGTGAAAAATACGGCATCAATGAACCGACACAACTCATCGACATTCTCGGACTTTGGGGCGATGCCGCTGACAATATCCCAGGCATTCCTGGAGTGGGCGAGAAAACCGCCTCAAAGTTCGTGCAGGAATACGGCTCTATGGAAAACCTCATCGCTCACGCCGACGAACTGAAAGGCAAACTGCAGGAAAACGTCAGGAACTTCGCCGAACAAGGCCTGATGTCGAAAATGCTCGCCACAATAAACACTAATGTGCCCGTAGATTTCAATATTGATGAACTCGCAGTCAAAAAGCCTAATATTCAAGTTCTTACACAAATATTCGACGAACTTGAGTTCCGCGGTTTCGCAAAAAGAATGCTTGACGACCTAAATGTGATGCACGCACAAAACGACAATCCATTTGCGCAAGTCACAGCGAAAGCCAAGACAAAACCTCAGGAACTTGACCTTTTCTCACAATTTGACGAACCCGATGTTCAGACCTTCGAGCGTGAATCGGTGCAGCTGCCGACAAAATCAACAGCAAAAACCATAGAACATGATTATCAATTAGTTGAGACACAAAAACAGATTAATTCACTTATTCAGTTGCTCAATGAAAACGACGTTTTTTCTTTCGACACAGAGACGTCGGGACTTGATGTATATTCGTCGGAAATCATCGGAATGTCGTTTTCCGTCAAGGCGCATGAAGCCTATTATGTCGTGATGCCTTATGGTTTTGAAAAGACTAAACACGTTCTCGAACTGTTCGCTCCCTTGTTTTCCGACAAGGGAAAAACACTCGTCGGACAGAACATAAAATTCGATATGTCGGTGTTGTCGCGATATGGCATCTCATTGAAAAACAAACTGTTCGACACTATGCTCGCGCATTATCTCATCGACCCGGAACAGCGTCATAACATGGATTATCTCGCCGATGTCTATCTGAATTACGATACGATACGCATCGAGGAACTCATCGGAAAAGGCAAGTCGCAGATAAGCATGAGGATGGTTCCAATCGGACAACTTAAGGAATATGCTGCCGAAGATGCCGACATCACGTATCAGCTTTATGAAGTATTCAAACCAATTCTCGCTGAAAATCAACTGAACAGACTCTTTGAAGAGATTGAGATGCCGCTTGTTGAAGTGCTTTCGACCATGGAATGCAACGGAGTAAAGATTGACAGCGAGAACCTGAGACAGATCAGCGAGCAGCAGGCAAAAGACATCCAAGAGATTGAAAATCAAATATATGAAAACGTAGGAAAGAGGTTCAACATCGGCTCACCCAAGCAGCTCGGCGACGTGCTTTTTGACGATCTGAAGATCAAGGCACCGTCGAAAAAGACCAAGTCGGGACAATACCCGACGGGTGAGGAGGTGCTTCAGAAAATCGTCAACGCCCATCCTGTCGTCCCGATGATTCTCGACTGGCGCGGATTGTCGAAACTGAAATCAACATACGTCGATGCTCTTCCCGAGCTGATAAATCCTGTCGACGGTCTTGTCCACACCTCTTACAATCAAGCGGTCACGGCCACAGGACGGTTGAGTTCAGCAAACCCGAACCTTCAGAACATCCCTGTGCGCACCGACAAAGGCAAAGAGATACGCAAGGCGTTTGTGCCGCGCGACGAGAACCACATACTCCTCGCCGCCGACTACTCGCAGATAGAGCTTCGCATCATCACGCACCTCAGCGGCGACCCTGCCATGACGGAGGCTTTCCGCGAAGGCCTCGACATCCACGCGGCAACAGCGTCACGAGTCTATGGCATCAAGCTGGAAGACGTAACGAAAGACATGCGCCGCCGCGCCAAAGCGGTCAACTTCGGCATAATATATGGAATGTCGGCATTCGGCTTGGCGGAACGCTTGGGCATCAGCCGTCTCGAAGCGGCGGAGATCATCAGGAACTACTTCCGTGAATACGCCGGAATACAAGAATACATAAACAAAAACATCGAGTTCGCGAAACAAAACGGCTACGTAGAGACCATGTTCGGCCGCCGCCGTTACCTGCGCGACATCAACACGTCGAACAACGTCATGCGGCAGTTCGCCGAACGCAACGCCATCAACGCGCCGATACAGGGAAGCTCCGCCGACATGATAAAAATCGCGATGACAAACATCCATAAAGAATTTAAAGACAGAGACCTGAAATCAAAGATGATACTTCAGGTACACGACGAACTCGTATTCGACACCTGTCTTGACGAACTTGATGTCGTCAAGAAAATCGTCAAAGACAAGATGGAGAACGCGATAAAGCTCAACATACCGGTCATCGCCGAGCTGAACACCGGCGAAAACTGGCTTGAAGCGCACTAAACAGGTAATTAGGTAATTAGGTAATTAGGTAAACAGGTAGTTAGGAATCAGAAACTCCTCAAACTCCTTAAACTCCTCAAACGACTAAAAACCATGGCAGAACACAATGAAACAGGGGCTTTGGGCGAGAAGCTCGCGCGTGACTTTCTCATCGCCAAAGGATATCAGATCTTGGAGCAGAACTGGGTCTGCGGCCACAAGGAGATAGACATCATCGCAAAAGACGGCGACGAACTTGTAATCGTTGAAGTGAAAACGCGGAAAGTGCCGGTCATCGTTGAGCCGGAGGAGACCATCGACCGTTACAAGCAGCA